>NZ_JACGWE010000119.1:0-1217 GCF_014077575.1 Pseudomonas sp. 5Ae-yellow
TGAATAGCCCCTAGTTTCGTAGACACCTCCAGGCCTTATAATCAAGGCACCCAGGAGGTCCAATGAGCAACTCACGCTACACCGAAGAATTCAAAATTGAAGCCGTCAAACAGGTGGCTGGCCGAGGCCACTCTGTTGCCGAGGTCGCCGCCCGATTGGGTGTGTCAGGCCACAGTCTTTATCAGTGGATCAAGCGCTACTCCAAGCCCACGGAGCAGCGGCAGCAGGACGATGAGCTTCAGGCCGAGATTCGTCGATTGAAGTCCGAACTGAAACGCGTATCCGAAGAGCGAGATATATTAAAAAAGGCCACCGCGTACTTCGCCAGAGAGTCCGATTGAGGTACGCGTTTATTCAGAGCCAAGTGGACCTGTACCCCGTGCGCCGCCTGTGCAAAATGATGACTGTGCACCCTAGCGGTTACTACGCCTGGTGCCGCAACAAGCTGTCTGATCGGGCTCGTGAAGATCAGCGGTTGTTAGGCCAGATTAAACACTCATGGCTGGAAAGCGGCGGTGTGTATGGCTATCGCAAAATTCATCTGGATCTTCGTGAAGCTGGTGAGGCGTGTGGCAAGCACCGGGTAGCCCGGCTCATGCGCTGCGAGGGGTTACGCTCACAGACGGGTTATCGCCGCCGCCCTGGTCGTTATAGTGGCAAGCCGGCTGTGGTTTCACCCAATCACTTGGATCGCCAATTCGATGTAGCAGCGCCCAATGTTGCATGGGTGACCGATATAACTTACATCCGTACCTACGAAGGTTGGTTGTATCTGTCCGTGGTTATCGACCTGTTCTCGCGTCAGGTTGTCGGCTGGTCGATGAAGCCGCGCATGACATCTGACTTGGCGCTAGACGCGCTGTTAGCCGCAGTGTGGCGTCGCAAGCCGCAAGCATGTGTGATGGTTCATTCGGACCAAGGCAGTCAGTTTAGTAGCGGGGACTGGCAGAGCTTCCTGAAAGCGAATCACCTGGTGGGCAGCATGAGCCGCCGGGGAAACTGCCATGACAACGCGGTAGCTGAAAGCTTCTTTCAATTACTCAAACGGGAGCGAATCAAGCGGCAGATTTATCCGACACGCGAGGCTGCTAGACAAGACGTGTTCAATTACATTGAGATGTTTTATAACCCAAGGCGCCGGCACGGCACGAGTGGTGACCTGTCACCGGTCGAGTACGAAAAGCGTCATTACCAGAGTCTGGCGAGTGTCTAGAATA
>NZ_JACGWE010000009.1:0-142601 GCF_014077575.1 Pseudomonas sp. 5Ae-yellow
AAGCGCTTCGATTTCAAATGTCCTATCGAAGTCATGAGCGAAGTGATGCAGAAAGCCTTGGCTATGCAATATGATGCTCCTGCGTCAATTCAATAACCGTGTTGCACTCAGCTCCTGCAACCGCCGTATTTAAATACAACTCTTTCATGCGCACATTGTCACTTGTAAGCGCATATAGACCGTCATAGTCAAAATCATTTATGTGTTCAATTATCGCCGACACTCCCGAAGAAAACTCTTCATCAGTAAGGTTGCGCAGGAAAAGCTCGGTCAATCCTTTTTCTGTCGTACGCTTGTCGTTAAGCTGTGGGTGCTTCCGCTTATGCAGAACGCTTGACAATACATCGAATGCAAAACCCTTGCGATTAAGAACTTCAAAATATCGACGTAAATAAATAACCTTATGGAGAGGATTAATGTCATCCGCAAGGTTGGAAGTATTGATTTCAACAAACGTTTTAATATCTTTATTAGTAATAATTTTTTCTATCAATTGTCCCTGATTGTTTTCCAAAAACCAGGAATTAAGCGACTCAAATCTGTCTCGATGATGATGTACCAGGTCAACAATTGGCTCAAAATCATGAGTAAGCATCAAAACAGTTTTTCCACTAAGAGAAGAGTTTCCTTTTGAGAAAAGCATCTCCATAACGGCATATTTTTTGTTCTTATCGAATGAGGAAATAGGGTCATCGAGAACAATTAGGTCAGCTTTTCGCTTTAAGGCGTGGAACATGAAAAGAACTAAGGCAAATGCATTGCGCTCACCAAAACTTAGACGACTCTTAACCTCAGTCACCTCACCTCGAACATCGTTTGGCTCAAGCTTTAAACGATACTCTCCACTTGGTTCTTCTTGCAAAAATACGTGGTAACTATAGCCAGCATTTATAAGAAAGTCATTGATCTTCTTACCGTGTTCCTCAACCAAACTTGTAATAACCTTCTTTTGCTTGAATACTTCTGCTTGTAGCCTACCCGCAACTTCTCGCAACTCTTTTAGCTCGTTATTGACTATATCCGCTTTGACTTGGGTCGCATCTGATTTTAAATGCGGAAAGTTATCTAAATCGATTATCTGATTATCAATGGCGTCGAGAACCTTATCGACGTCTTTTAGAGATGAGAATCCGAGCGAGCGCGCAGTGTCAAAGCGCTCTTTCAATCGTTCAATCTGAGCTTTTATTTCGAGCAGATAGCCGGATTCATCATCAGTGTAACCCTCAATTTTTGAGACAAATCCTGATATCCTTTTTCTCGTTTCTTCGGAAAAGTACTCTTCAAGCCGCTTAAAGTTCATAACAATCTTGTTAAGGCTTTCTATTACCTTTGGCTTATATACTTCAGACACTTTATTGATAATTTCTTTCTTACCTGTCGTATCCGTAGCACAGTACGGGCACTCGTTACCGATATCCATGAACGGTGAACCTTTGTGCTGCCAACTCACCCATTTATAATTATCGCTATGCTGAATAAAACTTTTGAAAGGCTCTAGGCCTTCGGGAATATTGTCTACGTTGTTGCCACCCTTGAAGGCTTGAGACATTGCACTAGAGGCGTGGATTCCTTGCTTCACTTCTTTCCCGAACGCTGCAATAATTTCGTCGAAATCCGATAGCAGTCCTGAGATCTCTTCATCGCCATTCAGGGTGTTTTTCATTTGCGAGGTCAAAGCCTCGATTTGTTGAATTCCTCTTTCGTACTCTTCACCTCTTATAAAGATATCAAAACTTCCTTCGACCAATTCGTCCGCTCTAAAAGCGACATTATTTATGTATGCTTCGTCGAAAACCAAGACGTCTCTAATCCCTTCGCATCCTCTTACGCTTGACTCAGAATCTTTATCTTCTTTTAGCTTGTATGGTTTAAGTTTGGCTAATTCGTTTGAGTTTTTCTTGGCGTCATTAACCGAAGCTACAATTGCTTTTGCAATAGTACTCTTGCCCGTTCCATTAATTGCATACTTAATGTTCAGCGTTTTTTCTTTAATCTCTATTTCGCCGTAATCAATATTGTTGCAGTTCTGGATGACTACTCTCATGCGAATTTCCTTTTTCGTTTTTCCATGTAGTTCTCGGCAGTCCGGATCAGCCTATTTGTGAACCAGGTTGCCTTTTGCATGCCACGAAAGCGAGATGCGAGACATATCCATTGGCACTATTACCCGCGTTCAGAAAACGCAACCACCTTACTTGCTGAGGATTTACGTAATTGAGTGATTTCTTTTTCCAACGCTTTGATACGAAGCATAAGTTGCAAATTACGTGTCAGCATGTTGTCTCGCTGCTTAAGCGCTTCATCAAGCTCCCCTCTTGACGTTGATAGCTTTTCAGCAACGACTACGAGTTCTCTTGCCTTTACCGATGAAACGGGCGCTCTGTGTCGATACGCTTCAATTTGCGCAATGAGTGCTTGATGTGACTTACGGGCCTTCTTTAAGTACCCACGGTCAAATCCAGCCTCGTAACTCACGATCCCCGCAGTGAGTTTCGACAAATCAAGCCCAACGTGTTCCGGTCTATGCGGCTTTCCGCTCACAAGCCGTTGTAATGCTTCCTCGCACGTGGCTAGGCCATTACGCGTACCTTTAGTCATCATCGTTAGACCTCCACTTTGTCGATCAGCCGGGCTTTGAAGGCCTTCAAACGCTCTATATCACCCTGTACAACCTGATACTCACCAGAGCCTTCTGCGTAACTGCCCAGCTCACCGGAGGCATCTTCAATAGCTGTTTTCAGCTTCTCGGGCTTAATTATCGCGCCCTCACACGATAGGCATTCAGTGTAGTCACCAAGTAGAAAAGAGTCGCAGCGGCCCACCTTGGTACAGCCACCGAGCAACGTCGGACGATAGCTAATTGCGCCGCCTTTAACCCGCTGCTCAGTGTCAGAGCGCACATCCTCGATATGAATCTCGCCCGCTTTAAACCGCTCTTTTTGTTTCTCCATGTAAGATCCGGTGCCTCCGAATAGGGGCTCTTCATTAAATAGAAGATCGGAAATCAATTGGTTTGCTACGGACATCGGCATAGCCATTTGAAAATCAAAGGCGAAGTGACTGCTTGGGAGAACGAAGTCTTTTTTATCTTCGTCGTAATAGCCAAAAACTGTTCGAAGGTTATCGTAATTATTCGTATAATAGCGAGACATCTCAATCGTCATGTGTTTAAACTGCGCTCGGACCGTCGGCAAAGAAAGAAAACCGCTACTACTTCCATAGAAGGCTAATGAGCGCCGAAATTGATGGCTTGTCAGGGGCCATGGCTGACCAATAGCAAACTGCGGCTCACTGTAGAAATCACGAGCCGGCTCGCTCTGAGCAAGTTCCAGCAAATCCTCTACCTCAATCGTCAACTTTAGTAGAGCACTTCCCTGGATTTTTTGAAGAGCAAATGTTGGCACGCCAACTTCGGAAATCTTCTTAAAACTCACGATGGCAGGATTGAGGAATAAATGGCAGCTGTCAGCTTCGTCAATTTTGTAGAGTTTTGCTAGCCCGCGACAAATAGCCTGAGCGACTTCGACTGCCTTTACGACTTCGCGTGGAGCGAGCCAGTTACCCTCTTTCCTGTATCCACTGAACTTAGTGGTAGTCGAGAGAAGATTTATTGACTGCGGCTTATCACGTTCAATGCCATGATCATCAATTACGGGCTGCCTAACGATTTGAGCGGACAAACAACGATACGGCATTCGCATCGTTTCTTGATCCCGCATGCCCGTATAAAGATGAATCACTGTTTTCGCCACATACTGCATCTGGAGCAAAACCCGTTGCAGGTTTCTCTTGTGTGAGCATTCAAACTCACCAGAAAACACATTCTCCAGGCCATTATCCTTCAGCGCTTGCGGCATGTCAGGTCTTCGGTTTGCCCTACCACCTAGCCCACGACTTTTCTGATTAGCGTAAGTTAACCCGTAAAATTCATCGTCAAAGCAAGCAATAAATGACTCAAAATTCCCAACACCCGCATGAAGTTGATCTAGCAGGTCGCCTGTTAGATTGATGAGATTTAAATAAATTCGGGTCGGAATAACCGGATGTTGCTTGGATTGTTGACGCGCCAGATCGAAATTCGACGGATTTAGGGAGGCATAACCTAGCCGATCTTCTCCCACCCTGGCCAAGCTACTCATAATTCCTGAAAGAGCCCCATGGTCAAAATTCTTTGAATCTATAAAAGCCGCCAGATAAACCGGCACAGTAAAGACCTGCTGCAAAGACAGCACGCCAAGCATGGGCTTCTGTTTCTGCTCGTAGCAGAACTGAATGGCGATGCGCAATACCGCCCAATAGCTTCCGACCGTTGAAGCACTTAGCGTACCTACTCGTCCACCTCCTGCAAAATAGATCAGGCAGTACAGAAGATATTTCGCTTCTTCTATCAACGCCTGCTGCTCTTCCCCATCTTGGTCGAAGACCGTATCAAAAGATATCCTGTTGATTTTATTTGCGCTCAGCCTATAAGGGTTGAAGTCCCATACAGGTTCGCCATATACAGCCGTTGGATTGCTATTTTTATCGCGACAGAGAATAAATGTGGCTGAGGGTTTACCATACACTTGCGGTGCACTATCCGGCTCACTACCGTCCAGAGACTGAACACCGGGAAATATACTGCCGACAGATTGAACAACAGCGTTCAAAATACCACCCCCATCGCTTCGTAACGGTTCAAGCGGTTCTCCCAGAACTGAGTTAGTTCACCGTACTCAAACACCTTGGACTTGACCGCGTTAGCCGTCTTTCTGGCCCTATCTGAACCTTCACAAATCGACTCAAGGATGAACTCAATCCTGATCGACAATTCTTTGTATAGCGTTTCAGCATGGGCCGCGTCGGGCGCTGATTTGCGAACCGCATTAATTACATACTGTAAGCTCATAATCTTGTGAAGGTCTTCTTCATCGCTGTGAACCAGGTAATTCTCACAATATAAGCAACCATACTGGGTACGGCAGCTTACCTCAGCTCCAACAGCCCCCAAATCGCGCATAGGGATCGGTTGGCTGAAATTGCTACAATGCCCAGCCGCTGTTGCTGTTTCCCCTTCAGCGGCCCTCTGACCGCGCTCACGTACGATATCGGCGGCACGACGGACAGCCTGCCAGAACCTACCGAGCTCTTCGTCTTGCTGTTCGGGCGTCGCCTCAGCATATGTCGAAAGATTCACCGATTCGGAGTGATTCAAAGATGCGGATACGCTTGCCGGCGCGATGCCTGCCGTATGCATTGCAACGCTTTTGTATTTCCGCATTTTTCGAGGTGAAAGCCTTGGAATCTTTGGATCGAGAAAGGCGCCACTTATAGAATCATAAAAGTTAAACACCAAATCCGATGCGTCAAATTCAGAAAAAACCATATTGTCGCTTAGCTTTTGGGTAACTGAGGGCATTCCAAAGAATAAACGTTCATGAGCAGCACCGTTCAATATCCATTTGCGTAACTTTAGGTATTCCTTAAGCAGCGGCAAACCCGAGTCCCGTCCAATATTATAAAGAGTTGATCTTCCACCAGCTCGAAACTTCACAGCCGACAACTCTTTCTTAATCGGGGATTTTTCAACAGCCAGAGCGTCAGCATAGCTAAACTGATCAAACTCAGTAGGTGTGGCACCCGTAATCAACAAAAAAAGGCTCGCATAGGCTTTCGCCGCAAGGCCTGCTACCTGAAGCCTATGCCAGTGACGCTCATCATTATTAGCTGAATCCAGGTTCGTCCGTGCGGAAGCTATAGCGCGCAATATGTGAGATTTACTCGGTCGCTTTCGACCGCGCTTGATGCAGGCCTCGCCATATTCATCGACTGTTGCAATCCGTAGCTCTCCGGCGTTATACGATATTGCTGATTGCTTAAATGGCCCAGCCCAACCATTACGAGAAGGAAACCCCACAACTTCATAATCCCTAATTCTTACGACGAACGGATAGGGTTTATTGTCCAAAAGAAAAGCGCTGCACTGCTGGGCAATGCTCAAACAAACGTCCCGGTACAACTCCACATGCGCAGCGCTGGCTGCGTCAGAGCCCCGCTCCCCATTAATTCTTACTGCGCCGGCGAGGATACGGTGGCTCTCCTCTGGATAGAGAATATCGATAACTTTGACTACCCCCACCTGGAAGTTTATAGCAGTCCTAGGCTTCCATTTTTGATGTGCGATTTTATCGTTCAGATAGGCCGTGTAATCTCTATATGCCTGCTGCGCATGTCCTACACTAGCAAACACTTCTTTGTAGCCTTGCGCATTTAGCCAATCGATCAAGTGTTCGACATGCAAAAAAGTGCTAGCGACTGTCGTGTCACGCTGACCGATAAAAGATTCCAGCAGTCTCAAAATGAGTTCGCGGCGGCTTTCAACAAAAGATTCAATCACAACTGGCGTCCCACGATCATCATGGGAGCTGACATTCTTACCACGAATGAAATATGCAAGACTGCCAACATCAAGCGGTTTCTTTCTCACCCTCGCGGACAGCTGCAACCGCAAGCGCTCAGGCTCGGGAAAATCCATAGCTAACCCACTCAACGTGATAACCTGCGTGTTACCACGATTCTCAAGGCGCTGCCGGCTATTCATCTTGGGTCTCTACTTTCAGCACATCGTACCCACCATTAAACAGCGTCTTTTCCCACATTTCTTGTGAAGCGACCTTTTCATGGCTCATCTCGAATAACTTGAGGTAATTTTCTGTGGTCTCCCTGGACTCGTGGTGCATCCGCTTTTGAACGAAGTCAATTACTTCACCAGGACGAATACGCTGGTTTTCGACCAGTACTTGTAAGCGTTGATATAGTTGGAAGGCGAAGGTCGCTCTTAACCAGTGATATGAAAAATCTTCAGGAAATGGCTTTCCAGCGAGTTTTTTTATCAGCTTCTTCTTTAGCGTGTCGGTGACCTGTCCTGTCTGCGGTGACATAACCACTGGATAACGAGGATCACTTTTTGCCATGTAGTAGCAGTTCCCCTGATCCGACAGGAACAGGTAGGTGTCATCTTCGCTGAGCTGAAACCCATCTTTCAATTTCATTCTGAACTTTGCCCGCCGTTTTTTCATCATAGAACTGCTAGCGAGCGTGACCAAATCCTCGGCGAGCTGTTTAGGGAAATACAGATCTTGCGGCTTGTCGTACTTTGTATCGATTCCAGTTCGTGGCCCCGCGAGTAGCTTATAAGAGCCATCAGGCAGCAATTTGTCATTGGTAAAGCTGCTCAAATGCTTCAGGCGCATAGTCAGAACCGTTTGCTTTCGCGCCCCCGTCATCAGCGAAACCAAAAGGATCATGCGCTCAACCGCAGACCAATCCTTTAAATTCCGAATGGCATTAATTAACAAACCCAGCTCGCGGTTGCACAGTGGGCGAAGATCTTCCCCATCTTCCCGCACAAACCCCATAGGAACAGGACTCTCCGGGGGAACGCGCTTGGTCTGACTACGCTTTTCTGTTTTTACCAGTTTTATGCCCGCGTTTGTTCTAACAGCGAACTCAACTTGCTTTGTCGTATCGACACGCTTTAAGTCCAGATCATGCCAATGCCTGGAAACGTAGTCGTAAAAATGGTACACGACAGCGGTGTATTGATTGATTACCTGGTTACTGCGACTGCCTTCGTTTATCAGGTGATAGAAGTATTTATAAGTCGGACGAAACGCGGGCCGGGCACCGGTAAAGTCTAGCCAATCCAGGTTTTCATCTTCACAAAAGAGGAGATAGTCGAGTAGCTTACTGGCGCGCTTACGTAGGTCGTCAGTTGGTCGCTTTTCAGGATGACGATGTTTTACGAGACTAAGCAAGTAGTCATTAGCTTCGTACCAGGGGTTGCCACACGCAAGAAAAAGAAAGGGAAAGTTGTACAAATCGCCAGACCCGCCCGCCGCCCCAATTTCGGCTAACTCAAAAAATTTAGCGTTCTCGTTACTTTTGTCGAGATAGCACTCTTCAGAGCCTGAAGGCTTAGCATTGACGTGGATTTCAGCAAAGACATCCTTTACATGCTGAATGATCACAAGGCGGTTCGCGAAGCGGGTGTTCTGATAAGCCATCGACATACTCCCTTGCATAATCAGTCAATGGTATCATGATAGGTGCGCTTTATCAATCTACGGCTGCCCCCTCACTGCAATCAATCCCTGTCTTTGTCAATATCTTTAACGTTAAGCGATTCAACAAATTTATCTAAGTTATGGAATAGCTTGGGGTAGCGGCCTTTCAGGTCCTTCTTTACCTCGGCATAACTGCCATGCCAGAAGCCGACCAGATCCTGAGTGACCTGCACAGGGCGCTGCGCGGGCGACAATAACTGTAACTTCAGCGCCTGGCGGCCGCGCGCAATGCGCGGTGTGTCGGCGCTGCCAAACAGCTCCTGCAAGCGTACCGAGAGACTTGGCGGCGTTTCGCTGTAATCAATACGAATACGTGACCCCGTGGGCACCGTCCAATGGGTCGGGGCTTGCTCCTCCAATTGCTGGGGCAAGGGCCAGGGCAAGAGCCCAAGAAGAATATTGGCCAACTCCAGCTGGGCGAAATGAGCCAAGCGGGTGATCTTGTTTAAATGGGGCGCGAGCCAGTCTTCCAGGGTGTCCAACAACGTCTGATCAGCAAGATCCGGCCAGGCACTATCACCCTTTTCAGCCAGATCGAGGGCACGCAACAAACCGATACGCGCCTGCCACTGGCGCAGCGCTGGCGTCCACGGCAGCAGGTTGATCCCTTGCCGACGCACGACATCACAGAGCGCGCGCTGACGTTGCTGCGGATCGATCTGCGCTAATGCTGCGCGTTGCCAGACCAACTCACCGATACGTTCCTGCCGTTCGGCCAGCAAGGATTCTGTACGCGCATCCCAGGACAGGGTTTCACGCTGACTAAGCAGGCCGGGCTGCACTGCAAGTAAGGCAGGCACATCCAGCTCCGCCGCCATGAAAATGCGCGCATTACGCTGACTGGCCTGACCGCCGAGCGCGGTGATCGCCAACCAGTTGCACTGCTGCAGCGAGTCCGGCTCCATAAACGCGGCCGCCCGGCCATTGGCCAGACGGTATTCAGTGCCGGACTCCCCCCGACGCTGCGCTATGCGATCCGGGTAAGCCAGCGCCAGCAGCACACCAATCCACTTTTCATCCTGCGCATCATTGACCGGCGAGGTAACCGGGAGTCGCTTGAGCAATGCTTGCCACTGTGTTGCCAGCTTGCGCGCCCGCTGCAACGCGTTACGGTCAGCATCCGCGCCACGTGGATCGTCAAACAGGGCCACGCGGCGGCTGATATCCGCGCTCTGTGCGCGGCGCAGCAAATCGCGCTCATCAACCACTGCAGCCAGTCTGGCCGCCAACTGACCCAGGCCCAGACGCTGCCCTTCAACCAGCATATGTGCCAGCCGCGGGTGCATAGGCAAGCGTGTCAGCGTCTCACCGTGCGGGGTTAACTGCCAGCCCTGTGCAGACAGCTGCAAGGCACCGAGCCGCTGCAGCAAGTCTCTGCCTTGCTGCAGCGCCGCAGCGGGTGGCGGATCGAGCCACACCAGCTCGCTGACGTCTTGCACGCCCCAATGCGCCAACTGCAATGCAAGCGGCGCCAAATCAGCCTGTTTTATTTCCGGTTCGCGTTGCGCCGCCAGTTGCTCATGCTGCTGTGCCGACCACAACCGGTAACAAACACCGGGCTCCAGACGGCCCGCTCGGCCTGCACGCTGCTCTGCTGCTGCACGCGACACCCGGCGAGTATGCAAGCCGGTCATACCCGATTGTGGATCAAAGGCAGCCTCGCGCGATAAACCAGCGTCCACCACCACCCGAATCCCCTCGATGGTCAAACTGGTTTCCGCAATAGCGGTTGCCAGCACCACCTTGCGCTGACCCGCCGGGGCCGGTTGAATCGCTTGTCGCTGAGTGCCGAAATCCAGCTCACCGTAGAGCGGCGTCAAGAGCACATCCGCACGACCGTTCAGGCTTTGCTCCAACTGCGCCTGCACTCGGCGGATCTCCGCCGTGCCCGGTAAAAACACCAGTACGCTGCCGTGCTCGTCGTCCAGCGCCTGCATCACCGTCTGACAAACCAGCGGCTCAATAAACTGGCGCGGCTCCCAGGGGGTACCGTAGTTCACCGTCACCGGATACTGACGACCCATACTGGTTATCACCGGCGCATCATCCAATAGCTGACTGACCGCGTCAGCGTCCAGTGTGGCCGACATCACCAACAAACGCAGGGGGTACTCATCGCGCAGGTATTGCTGGGTCTGAACGCAGAGCGCGAGCCCCAAGTCAGCATCCAGGCTGCGCTCATGGAATTCATCGAAGATCACTATGCCCACCCCAGGCAACTCGGGGTCCGACTGCAACTGGCGCTGCAAAATACCTTCGGTTACGACCTCAATGCGGGTGGCCGCACTGACCTTGCTGTCGAGCCGAATACGATAGCCCACAGTCTGCCCCACCGGCTCACCCAGCAAATCAGCCAAGCGCTCCGCCGCAGCGCGTGCTGCCAGCCGGCGCGGCTCAAGCAATATAATCTTCTGCCCTGCCAGCCAATCCACGTCCAACAGCGCCAAAGGCACAAGCGTGGTTTTACCCGCGCCGGGGGGCGCCTGCAGCACCGCCGAGGGGCTATACTCCAATGCCTGCAATAACTCAGGCAGAATCTGCGTGACGGGTAATTCGCTCATGGCTAAACCGTACCGAAAATAGAGGCCGCATTATACGGCTTACGGGCTTTCAGTCAGCCCAAGGCGCAGATATGCTATGCACAACCAGAGCATCGCACAGAACGCCGTGTTTGCCGTGGCCTGGAAAATAGCACCTACCGATTCCCTCACTGCTTTCAGGAGTCCCGCAGTCATGCGTCTCAAGCCCCTAGCCAGCATTCTGCTTGCCACTACTGTCATCACCCAACTTAGCGCCTGCGGTACCGTGTTTTATCCGGAGCGCCGCGGCCAGATCAGTGGAGAAATCGATCCCGGCGTGGCGATTCTCAACGGTATTGGCCTGCTGTTCTATATCATTCCTGGTGTAATCGCCTTTGCTGTCGACTTCGCTACCGGCGCCATATACCTGCCTGACGCGCGCTACAGCCTGGAACCGGAACAACTGCAGCCCGCTATCGATGCCGATGGCAAGGTCGACAAGGCCAAACTTCAGGCGATCATTCGCCAGGAACTGAACCTGGATCTGCCAGTTGAGCAGGCCGAGGAAAGCCGACAGCCACTGCCCAGCCATATCGCCATGCTGCACAGCACACCGCGCGCCTGATGACAGAGCAAACCCACGATGCAACCGAACGCGCTCGCCTACTCAGGCTGGCTACACGTGCTTCGGTCATCGTTGCACTGGTGCTTATAGCGCTGAAGAGTGGAGTCTGGCTGATGTCAGGCTCGGTCAGTCTGCTGGCGGGGTTAATCGACTCATTGATGGACGCGGGTGCCTCCATCATCAATCTGTTTGCCGTCGGCTACGCGCTGAAGCCGGCGGATAAAGAGCATCGCTTCGGGCACGGCAAGGCGGAAGCGCTGGCCGGGCTGGCGCAATCGGCCTTCATTACCGGCTCTGCGGTTCTGGTGCTGCTGCAAGGTATCAACCGGCTGCTGCACCCCCAACCGCTTGAGACCGCCTGGGCTGGCATCGCCGTCATGGTATTTTCCATTGTCGCAACACTCGGCCTACTGGCAATCCAGCAACACGTAATCAAACGCACCCATTCCACCGCCATCAGCGCAGACTCGTTGCATTACCGCTCAGACCTGATACTTAACGTCAGCATTATCGCCGCCTTACTATTGGCGCACTTCGGCATTCAGCGCGCAGATGCTCTATTCGGACTGGGCATTGCGGTATTCATCGGCTATGGCGCCGTGCGCATCGGCCTGGAAGCCATTGCGATACTGATGGATCACGAACTGCCGGACGACGTGCGTGCAGCCTCGCTGGCCATCGCCCGCGCGGTGCCCGACGTCATCGATGTGCACGATCTGCGCACTCGCCAGTCGGGCCACCACTGGTTCATGCAGCTGCATCTTGAGCTGCCCGCTACGCTAACCTTGGCGGATGCGCACGCGCGCGGCGAGCAGGTGCGATTAGCCATCATTGAGCGCTACCCGCAAGCAGACGTGCTGGTGCACAAAGACCCTGCCTAAGCAAAGCAGGCAAAAAAAAGGCGAGCCACCGAGAAAGGTAGCTCGCCTTTTTTATGCGTCCTCCTGCATCCTGATGGGATGTTGCCTTATTCCCGTGCCTTGTGGGCTGGGTAACCGATTGGCAGCACACCTGGTAGGTGATCTTGCCCCAACTCGCCGGATAAGCGAGCCGGTTGGACGATCGGTTCTGGCTGAAACTGTTGACTATAGTAAGCCGACAAGAGCGAAATAACTTTTCTAATATTGCATAAATACTTGCCTTAACAGCAATAAAAACCTAAAAATAGCGATAAATGCGCAATAAGGTAAAAAACCATGAATTCCGTCAACCTTGATCGCTACGACTTGAAGATTTTGGCCGCGTTACAGCAGGACGCTCGTATCAGCAATCAGGAGCTAGCCGAACGCATCGGCCTATCGCCCTCGCCATGCTCACGCCGGGTGAAGCAGCTGGAAGACAGCGGACTGATCAAAAAACAGGTCGCTCTGCTCGATCCAACCATGCTCGGCCTAAAACTGACTGCCTTCGTCATGATCGGCATGGACCGGCATACCCCTGAACGCTTTGCCGGGTTTGAGAAGACTATTCGCGACTGCCCGGAAGTGCTCGACTGCTGCCTGGTAACCGGCATGGATGCCGACTACCACCTACGCGTGGTGGTACCGGATATGGAGCACTATCAGCAACTGCTGCTAGGCACGCTCACGCGGATCGAAGGCGTATCAAGCGTGCGCTCCAGCTTTGTACTCAGCCAAGTACTGGCCAGCACCGAACTGCCATTGAAGCATCTTGGCCTGAACTAATTACCGACTCGCGCGCATGCCAACCAGAGCCGTTATACTGGGCGCCCTTTTTCACTGTCTGGAGCATGCCCCATGACCTACCAACAATTTGAAGCCCTGGCCATGCCAGTCATGATCTTTGCCCTGGTCGCTTTTATGGGTTTTATCGTCTGGGATCTGGCAAAAAAATCAAAGGCCGGACGCTACGGCACTTTCGTCCTGTTTTCAGTTCTGGGCCTGGGCGTTATCGCCTTTGTGATCAAGGAAGTGGTGATCGGTGTTATTGGCTGAGACACTGCCGCTCACCCTCTCCCTGTCGACCCAGCACCAACGACCAGAACGCCACTGAGTCTGACCATTTTACCGCCTGCATCAAAGCCTGAATCCTGATTCACTATAAACAAATAATGAATCCGGATTCAGCTTATGGTTTATCGTACCACCGCCACCCGCCTCGAGCGTGACGAAGTCACCCGCGAGCACATACTCAACTGCGCCCTGCAGCAGGTCGCAGACAGTGGCTTCGGCGCCCTGACCATGAGCGGACTGGCCCGCGCTGCTGGCATTGCCACCGGCAGCCTGTACCGGCACTTCCCCGGCAAAGGCGCGCTGACAGCCGAGGTCTTTGTAAAGGCTACCCGCATTGAGCTCAATACGCTCAAAGAGCAGTTTCTTGCGCCTGGCTTGGCGCATGACCGCCTGCGCAATGGCATCGCGCAGTTTGCCGCCAGAGCCTGGCATAGCCGCCAACTGGCTTACGCCTTGATTGCCGAGCCCGCCGAAGAAGAAGTGGAAACACAGCGCCTTTATTACCGTCAGGCCTACGCCACCATCTACGGCGAGCTGCTGAAAGACGGTGTTGCAGACGGCAGCTTTGTGGTTGAAAACATCCCGCTCACCGCAGCCTGCCTGGTCGGCGCTGTCGCCGAGTCACTCGTTGGCCCACTCTCGCCACAAGCACGCGCCGACCGGGAAAGCGGCTTACCCACTGAAACGCTGGCAGCCGTAACGCGCACCATCACCCGTTTTTGTCTACGCGCACTCGGTGCGAAGGACCTACCGCAATGAACCTACATCACTATGCCGAAACCCACGACGTCACCAACCAGGTACCGCCACTCAGCGCTATCAACCTGTACCGCGATGACCTGCCGCTGCAGGAGTGGGTCAAACGCTATCAGGGCGAATGGGCAGACGCAGCGCTAAACACGTACGGCCAGCTAGCGGGCAGCAGCCTGATGCAGGCCGGTTTTCTAGCCAACGAGAACAAGCCGGTATTCAAGAGCCATGACCGCTGCGGGCACCGCATTGACCTGGTTGAGTTTCATCCCGCTTACCATGAGTTGATGGCTGCCGGCATTGGCGCAGGAGTGACCAGTGCGCCCTGGACTGACCCGCGCCCCGGCGCCCAAGTGGCGCGCGCGGCCACCATGTACCTGCATAATCAGGCCGAGGCCGGCACTAGCTGCCCCATGACCATGACTTACGCCTGTGTGCCCGCGCTGCGTCTACAGCCCGACCTGGCAGAGCACTGGCTGCCGAAAATACTCTCGCGCCAATACGACCCACGCAATCTGCCAGTCGAGCAAAAAACCGGCGCTACTATCGGCATGGCCATGACCGAGAAACAGGGCGGTACCGACGTACGCGCCAATACCACCCGCGCCTATCCCGTGGGCGTCGGCGGTCCCGGCCAAGCCTACGAACTGGTCGGCCACAAATGGTTTTGCTCGGCGCCTATGTGCGACGCCTTCCTGACGCTGGCCCAGACCGACAAGGGATTGAGCTGTTTTCTGCTGCCACGCCACCGCCCGGACGGCTCGCGTAATGAATTTTATATTCAGCGCCTGAAAAACAAACTGGGCAACTGGGCCAACGCCTCCAGCGAAGTCGAGTTTCGCGGTGCACTGGCCTGGATGGTCGGCGCGGAGGGCCGCGGCGTGCCCACTATTATTGAAATGGTCTCACTGACTCGCTTCGACTGCATGATCGGCTCCAGCTCGCTGATGCGTCAGGCACTCACCCAGGCAGCGCACCACTGCGCGCACCGCATGGTCGGCACCCGCGTACTCAATGAGCAGCCGCTGATGCAGAACGTACTCGCCGATCTGGCACTGGAGAGCGAAGCGGCGCTGGCACTGACCATGCGCATGGGCAAGGCGCTCGACTCCGTACATGACGAACAGGAAGACAAGTTCGCACGCCTGGTAACAGCAATTGGCAAATACTGGATCTGCAAACGCGCACCGGGCATGATCAACGAGGCACAGGAATGCCTGGGCGGCACCGGTTATGTGGAGGACAGCATACTGCCGCGCCTGTACCGCGAAGCACCGGTCAACTCGATCTGGGAAGGCTCCGGCAATGTGCAGTGCCTGGACGTGCTGCGCGCCCTATCCAAAGAGCCAGGCGTACTTGATGTGTTATTTGCCGAACTGGGCGACGGGCACGGCTCGGCAGTGCTAAAGCAACAAATTGAGCAACTCAAGCAACAGTTCGGTGACACCGATGAAATTCAGCACCGCGCACGCCAACTGACCGAAGACGTCGCTACCGCGCTACAGGCCAAACTATTACTTGAGGCAGGCAACAGCAGCGTCTCCGACGCCTTTATCGCTAGCCGTCTGGGCCAGCATGGTCAAGCCTACGGGACGCTGCCACGCGGCCTGAACCTAGCGGCGCTGATTGCGCGCTCCACACCAGCCGGTTTTCAGGAGTAAGGCATGACGCTAGCACAGCAAGATATCGACGCTCGTGTACAGGCAGGCTTCGCCAAGGCCGCCTTCATCAATGATCTGGGTATTCGCCCGACCGCCTGCGGGCCCGGTTGGGTTGAGGCAGAGCTGCAAATCCTGCCACGCCACAGCCAGCAGAACGGCTTCGTACATGCCGGGGTGCAAACCACCCTCGCCGACCATAGCGCTGGCGCAGCAGCAGCGACCTTGATCCCTGACGGATTCGGCGTGCTAAGTGTGGAGTTCAAAGTCAACCTGCTACGCCCCGCACTTTGCGCTACCCTGTTATGCCGCGCGGAGGTCCTCAAGCCCGGAAAACAGATCTGCGTGGTCGAAGCAGAGGTCTTTGCATGGGCAGACGGCAAAAAACGCTTGTTCAGCAAAGCAACTGTGACCCTCGCCGTTATGCCTATTGCCGACACCCAGCCGCGCTGATTACACAAGGTTAGATTGCATGGCCCAACGCCCTCTTCCAGCAAAACGCCCACACCAGAAGGCTAACAGCAAGCCGCGACGCCAGCCCGCGCCACCGCCTGCCAATCCGCAGTTGATTGCGCTGAACAAACCTTTTGACGTGTTAACGCAGTTTACCGATGGACAGGGGCGGGCAACACTCAAGGATTTTATTGACCTGCACGGGGTTTACCCGGCCGGACGCCTGGATCGTGATAGCGAAGGTCTGTTATTGCTGACCAACGACGGACAATTGCAGGCACGCATTACCGATCCCAAGCACAAACTGGCAAAAACCTATTGGGTTCAGGTAGAGGGCGAGCCGACGCCAGAGCAGCTTGACCAATTACGCGCCGGACCCGTGCTGAATGACGGCCCCACCCGCCCCGCTGACGTTGAAGCCATTGCCGAACCCACCCTCTGGCCTCGCAATCCGCCGGTGCGCTTCCGCAAAAGCATTCCGACCCATTGGCTGGCAATCACGATTCGTGAGGGACGCAATCGCCAGGTTCGACGCATGACTGCCGCCGTAGGCTTGCCGACACTGAGGCTGGTACGCGTCAGTATTGGCGATTGGCAGCTAGGTGAGTTGCAGCCCGGCCAATGGCGAGAGCTGGCAATTACCACCTGATAAAATGTTAGCAACGCAAGCCAAACAGACGAAACACAAACCCCAACAGCCAGATTGGGCCGATCAGCAGGAACTGTACATCCTTGAAAAAAGACGGTTTTTTACCTTCCAGATGATGACCAATGAACTGGCCAACCCAAGCCACTACAAAGACGGCTACGCAGGGCCAGAACACGTAGGTCATCATGCTCAAAATCAACAACATCAAGAGCGAGATCACTAGCATCACAGCAGCAATGCGCCATGAGAGCGTAAGGTAAAAGGCCAGAGCCGCAGCTACCGCAAGCATGGATACCCAGGGATGAATCGCCCACAGAATGCCCAGCACACTAAAGGTGATCAGCGGGACGCAGATCCAGTGCAGCAACTTGTTGACGGGGTTGAGATGGCTTTCGCCGTACTCGTCGAACCATTGATCTATCGCTTTCATGTAGCACCCTTATTATCGATTTAGTCAGGTGTTCATTGTTGGACCAGTGTAAGTCAACAAGCTTATAAGGCGCCACAGGCGACATCATTGACAACCGGCAGACAAGCAGTGAACATCTGCAACACACGCCGATTGGCGTCCCCGTTCGCGGAAAGGGCTGCGCCCGCTGTACCCAACACCTGTTTATTCATACGACACCCAGCCTGCCTGGCGGACACAGGCCCGATAAGGGAATCGTATGTCCACGACCAAAGCACCAAGCAACCCGATTAGTCACGGCCGCATCAACCTCGAACAGCAGCGCAAGCGCGCCAAAGAGCTGCTGAAAGCGCTCAAAGCGGGCGACAACGAAGCGTTGTTGCGCATCAGCCGTTGGTTACCGCCGCGCAGCGAAGCACTGCGTTTGGCCGAAGCCCAGTTGGTGATCGCCCGCGAAGCCGGCTTCAGCAGCTGGCCCAAATTGAAAGCGCATATCGATAGTCTTGATCATGCCAGCCGCAAACTGCTGCGCCACGGTGACCAGGATTTGCGTACTCTGCACATCCGCTGCGGCAGTGATATTCAGCACAGTCTTACTATCGCCGGCTTCAATGGCGACTTTCTGGAATTTTCCGATCCCTACTGCATCGGCCCGCTCAGCGACCAGGCACCTGAAGCGCTTTTACGCGAACGCGCTGACTTTCTCGCTGAGGCCTTTGATCTGGCGCCCGCCGATGCGCTCGCACGCCAACAAAAGAGCTACCAGTGTCTGCAGCAGCTGGATCATTACCAACGCATCGTGCTCTGGTTTGAGCACGACAGCTACGACCAGTTGATCCTTGCGTATCTACTGCAGCAATTACAGCAGCTAAAACCAACAGCAAAAATCGAACTCGTTGCCGTCGACCAGATTCCAGGCGTAAAACGCTTCATCGGTATTGGCCAGTTGGCACCCGACCTGCTCAGTTGGCTGTGGCCACAGCGCCAACCAGTCAGTGATGCGTTGCTGGAACTGGGTACGCAAGCTTGGCACGCACTGACTGCGCCAAGTCCGCAAGCCCTGTTACGGCTGATAAAACAGGGCACACCCGCGTTACCCATGCTGGGCAAGGCGCTGGAGCGGCATTTGCAGCAGTTGCCTGGCCAGCACGATGGCTTGGGCCTGACCGAGCGACTAACACTGCAGATTGTTCAGCAAAGCGAGTCGCTGACCGTCGGGCAGGTCTTTCGTGAGCTGATGGTCACGCACGAGCCGCTGCCCTACCTTGGCGATATGATGTTCTGGTGGCTATTACAGCCGCTGCTGCTCGGCGACACACCGCTGCTGCAAATCGACGACCACCAGCCAGACTGGCCACAACGTCCGCTACGCCTCACCGCGAAAGGCCAGGCGGTGCTGCTTGGCGAGGCTGATGGCTTTGCCGCCCGCGCCAGCGGCTATTGGGTTGGCGGAGTCAAATTAACACCCGCGCAGCCGCATTGGCGCTACGACGCCGCACAACAGCAACTGCATTATCACCACCGCTGAGACGTCGCACCGCTGCCCGACAGCGGTCTGAGATGATAAGCTAGCGCACTGTTTCGCAGGGCTTGTGCCGCACGCATGCCGCAAGCCCTGCCCAATGCATAGCCAACGAGTTGGAATCCAGATAGATGCCACAACCCAATCCCTTCAAGCCGGTCGTTCTCTGCCTGTCCGGCCATGACCCGAGCGGCGGCGCCGGCTTGCAGGCTGACATCGAAGCGCTGCTGGCCCAAGGCTGTCACGCTGCGCCAGCCGTGACCGCACTCACGGTGCAAAACACCGTCGATGTCACAGACTTCCGCGTGCTTGATCGCGAATGGGTACTGGCCCAAGCCCATGCCGTACTCAGCGACATGCCCGTCTCTGCCGTCAAGCTGGGGATGCTGGGGAGTGTCGGCATGGTCGATACCATTATCGAGATCATGCAGGCCAACCCGGGCTTGCCTTTGGTCTGCGACCCGGTACTACGCGCCGGTGGCGGCGGATCACTGGGTAAAGAGGATGTCGGTTTTGCCATGCGTGAACGCCTGCTGCCGCTCGCCTTGATCGCTACCCCGAATCTGCCCGAAGCACGCATTCTCGCTGAGCTGCCTACAGGCAGCGCCGATGAGTGCGCAGCCAAACTGCTGCCCTACTGCCAGAACCTGCTGATCACCGGTGGCCATGGCGACGAAGCCGACATTCACAACCGTTTGTACTGCAAGGACGGCAGCCAACACGACTTTACCTGCGCGCGCCTGCCCGGCAGCTATCATGGCTCCGGCTGCACACTAGCCAGTGCCCTGAGTGGCCGCTTGGCTCTCGGCGAAGATCTGGTCAGCGCTGTCAGGTCAGCGCTCGACTACACCTGGCGCACCCTGCGCGACGCCGAAAAACCGGGCCACGGCCAATACGTGCCGCGCCGCCTGCCGTTGGACTTCTGCTCGTGAGCCAACGCGGCCTGTATGCCATTACTGACAGCGCACTGCTGGCCAATGGCAAGCTGCTGCCTTTTGTCGAAGCCGCGCTACAAGGCGGTGCTCGCTGGTTGCAATACCGTGATAAATCAGGTGATCGGGGCCGCCGGCTGGACGAAGCCAGCCAGCTGGCGCAAGTGTGCAAGCGCTATGACTGCCAATTGATAATCAACGATGACCTGGCGCTGGCCAGCCGCCTTGGCGTTGGTTTGCACCTGGGTCAGGAAGATGGCTCACTGCATGAAGCACGTCAGCAGCTTGGTTCGCAGGCGTTGATTGGCGCCACCTGTCACGCCAGCCTTGAGCTAGCCGACCAGGCCGTCAACGCAGGCGCCAGCTATATTGCCTTTGGCCGCTTCTTTCAGTCGGTCACCAAACCCGGCGCCCCAGCAGCCACACCCGTACTGCTGCAGCAGGCGCGCCAACGCTTCACCCTGCCGATCATTGCTATCGGCGGCATCACCCTGCACAACGCGCCGCAACTACTCGGCGCCGGCGCCGACTACCTGGCCGTGATCAACGGCCTGTTCGGCGCTTCTGATGCTGGCGCCGTGCAACAGCGTGCCAGCAATTTCAGCCAACTCATTAATGCCTGTTGAGAGAGTTCACCATGTCTCAGTCCCGTTCCGAATCCCTGTTTGCCAGCGCCCAGAAACACATCCCAGGCGGCGTCAACTCGCCGGTGCGCGCCTTTAAAAGCGTCGGCGGTACGCCGCTGTTTTTCAAGCACGCCGAAGGTGCCTACGTTACTGACGAAGACGACAAGCGCTACGTTGACTATGTCGGCTCCTGGGGCCCGATGATTCTGGGCCACAGCCATCCGGACGTCCTGGATGCCGTGCGCAATCAGTTACAGCATGGTCTGTCCTATGGCGCGCCAACAGCGATGGAAACCGAAATGGCCGATCTGGTCTGCGCGCTGGTGCCCTCCATGGATATGGTGCGCATGGTCAGCTCCGGTACCGAAGCCACCATGAGCGCCATCCGGCTGGCGCGGGGCTACACCGGCCGCGATAGCATCATCAAGTTTGAGGGCTGCTACCACGGCCACTCCGACAGCCTGCTGGTCAAGGCTGGGTCCGGCGCACTGACCCAAGGCGTGCCCAATTCCGCCGGTGTACCCGCCGCTTTTGCCAAGCACACGCTCACCCTGCCCTTCAACAACATCGACGCAGTGCGCGAAACCCTGGCCGAGGTCGGTAAAGATGTCGCCTGCATCATTGTTGAGCCCGTAGCAGGCAATATGAACTGTGTGCCGCCAGCGCCGGGCTTCCTGCAAGGTCTGCGCGACGCCTGTGACGAGCACGGCGTAGTGCTGATTTTTGATGAAGTAATGACCGGCTTCCGGGTGGCCCTTGGCGGCGCGCAGGCGCTCTACGGCGTTAAACCGGACCTGACTACTTTCGGCAAGATTATCGGCGGCGGCATGCCGGTCGGCTGCTTCGGCGGCAAACGCGAAGTGATGGAACAGATCGCGCCGCTCGGTCCGGTTTATCAGGCTGGCACTCTGTCCGGCAACCCACTGGCCATGGCGGCGGGTCTGACTACGCTCAAACTGATCAGCCGCGACGGCTTCCACGATGAGCTGACCGATTACACCAGCCGCCTGCTGGCTGGTTTGCAACAACGGGCTGACGCCGCTGGCGTGCCCTTCGTCACGACCCAGGCCGGTGGTATGTTTGGTCTGTACTTTTCTGACGCAGACAAGATCGTTACCTTCGATGACGTTATGACCAGCGACGGTGAACGCTTCAAGCGGTTCTTCCACCTGATGCTGGACGGTGGCGTGTATTTGGCGCCCAGCGCTTTCGAGGCCGGATTTACTTCCATCGCCCATGGCGATGCCGAGCTGCAGCTCACCCTGGACGCGGCCGAGAAGGCCTTCGCCGCCTTATGATGAGTTTGCTATACGGGCTGCTGAGCGCAGCCCTGCTAGGGCTCAGCCTATGGTTATGGCAACGCCGCAACAGGTTGCACGAGAACGCTCGCGGCGCTGTCACCGCGTCTTTGCTGGCGCTGCTGTTACCGGCTGCCAGCAGTCTGCTGCTGACTCTGGACAGCCTGGCGCTGGGTGAAACTGTTACCCATATCCAAAGGATTCTCGGTCTGGCCGCGCAAAGCATCAGCTTGCCACTGCTGGGCCTGACCGCCTTCTACCTGGCGTTTGGCCTGCGTTGGCAGCCCGCAAACTGGGGGCGCATCCTGCTCGGCCTGATGGCCGCTTTTGAGCTGACCCGTCGCATGGATATGCAACACGGCTATCAATGGAGCATCAGCCTGATCGGCCTGACTCTGCTGATACTTGCCTGCATGCTGATATTACGCCGTGATCTGCGGCCAGTATTAGCCGGCATTATCGCCACAATCGGCATTCTTGCCCCGTTATTTAGCCCCGGCGCGGCGGCACTGGCTGGCCTCCTCGACAGTTCGGCACTGGCGCTGTGGTTATTCCCCGCGCTACTAGGTGCAGGACTGACTGTTGGCCTGCTCAGCGAACAGGCGCACAATAGCGCTAATCGAAGTGCCAAAGAACCGACTGCCGAGAGGATCTGAAAACACCATGCACCGCCTGCTGCCAAGGCTCACACTGATCGGTTTATTGCTCGCGCCCGCCATCCAGGCCAATGCAGAGACTGACAATACACTACTGATCAGCGCCAACGATCGCTGCGCCTTCGAGCGCGTGAACAACGACAGCCTGCAGCTGGCGATCGATACCTGTATCAGTGCGGCAGACAAGGGCGACATGAAGGCGCAATACGAACTGGGCCAACTCTACTTCAGTGGCGAGCGCGTGGAGCAGAACTACGAGACTGCCCTGCAATGGCTGGAACAAGCCTCTATTCAAGGCGAACCCCGCGCGCAATACCGCCTCGGCATGATGCACTTCAAGGGTGAAGGGGTGCAGCGCAACCTGCCGCAGGCTTACGTCATTCTGAAAATGGCGTCCATTAACGGCCATGACGCCGCCATGGACAGTGCCGACCTGGTCGCACTGCAGATGAATCAGCAGGAAATGAGTGCCGCCACCCATGTACTGGGTACGCTGTTTCGGGATTATCTGGCGCAGATTCGGGAAGAGCAGTTGAGTGGGACGCTCAAGACGGAAGAGCCTCAGTTGCGGCCTGAGTCTAATGCGGAAGAGATTGAGGAATTGTTGGAGTAGTCTTCGCCGCCTTGTTTAGGCTTGGCATAACGTCCAACGAAACTCGCTCATGATGCTTGAAGCTGGTGTTTTAACTCACTTACGTTTTCGCCTTTAGGCGAGCCAAGGGGGCATGTTTGCCCATGCCCCCTTAGCGATCCCCCAGGGCACCCAGCTGCGCGGCCCTGCGGGTACGCTGCGTTGCTCGCCCGCTCAGATGGGATTAGATAGTACGTGCAGTCACAGGCCTTTTGCGCAAGAGGTCAGGCCAGACAATCAAACTCAAAAATCACGCGGTGGCTCGCCATAAATCCCCGTTCCAAGCTGTCGAGTAACGCAGGGGTTGAGCGATTGAGCCGAGGAATGTTGGGGGCGCCTAGCCTGAGCGAAGCGAGTTCCGCAGGCGCGCTCAACACCGCGTAACGCAGAGAAGCCGCAGGCTAGCTTGGTTGGGTGGATTTCTTTTGGTTATCTTTTCTTTGGCCATTCAAAGAAAAGTAACTCGCCGGAAAAAGGCGAAAGGCATGCTCACCAACAGCAGGAAAAGTAGCTAAACCCGAAAGTCGCGTGAGCTTTTTTACGTTACTGGGCTTGCAGAAAGCCCAATCTGGACCGTATCCATCCTGTGGAGCTAGCGCCCAGCCTGGTCAGCTATCCGACCGCGGCGGCATCGGAAAATGCATCACATTGCTACCACTATCACCCTTGGCCTCACTGATCTTGGCCGTGCCCACGCGCTCAACTTCGTCGATACGAATGATCGAGTGCACTGGAATAAAGCTGCGCTTGACGCCATCAAACTGATTTTTTAGCTTTTCTTCGCCCGGATCGACCACCAGTTGCGAGCGCTCACCGAAGATCAACTCTTCGATCTCCATGAAGCCCCACAGCTCGCTCTGAAAAATCTGCTGTGCGTAGAGTTCAAACACCTGTCCCTGGTTGTTGAAGATAATCCGAAAGACCGGCTGACTTTCTTTACTCATAGCGGGATGACCAAAACCTTTAAAAAACCGTGGACGCCACGGCAGCTGCCGTTTAGCGGGCGCGCATCATAGCACAGCGCGGGGCATAACAAAGGCCCTCGCTTGTGTGTATAATCGCCCCTTTTCTCAAGCGATGCTCAGCACATATCCCATGGCCAAGAAACTCTTTATCCAGACCCACGGTTGCCAAATGAACGAGTACGACAGTTCTCGTATGGTAGACCTGCTCGGTGAGCACCAGGCAATGGAGCTGACCGACCGCGCAGAAGACGCAGATGTCATTCTGCTCAACACCTGTTCGATCCGCGAGAAGGCACAGGAAAAGGTGTTTTCCCAACTCGGTCGTTGGCGCCCACTGAAAGAAAAGAACCCCGATTTGATTATCGGCGTCGGTGGTTGCGTGGCCAGTCAGGAAGGCGATGCGATCCGCAGCCGTGCCTCCTACGTTGACGTGGTCTTTGGCCCGCAGACGTTGCACCGCTTGCCAGAAATGATTGACGCCGCGCGCACCACGCACAAGCCGCAGGTGGATATCAGCTTCCCCGAGATCGAAAAGTTCGATCGCCTGCCAGAACCGCGCGTTGATGGCCCCACCGCCTTTGTTTCCATCATGGAAGGTTGCAGCAAGTACTGCAGCTTCTGCGTGGTGCCCTACACCCGTGGTGAAGAAGTCAGTCGGCCCTTTGATGATGTATTGGCTGAGGTAATCCACCTGGCCGAAAATGGCGTGCGTGAAGTCACCCTGCTGGGCCAGAACGTGAACGGCTTTCGCGGCGTGACCCATGACGGCAGCGTGGCCGACCTCGCCGATCTGATTCGCGTTGTTGCCGCGATTGATGGCATTGATCGCATTCGCTACACCACCTCGCACCCACTGGAATTCTCCGACAGCCTGATCCAGGCCCATGCCGAAGTGCCAGAGCTGGTGAAATACCTGCACCTGCCAGTGCAATCGGGCTCTGACCGGGTATTGGCCGGCATGAAGCGCAACCACACCGCACTGGAATACAAGTCGCGGATTCGCAAGCTGAAAGCCGCCGTACCGGACATCATTCTCAGCTCCGATTTTATTATCGGCTTCCCTGGCGAAACCGATCGTGACTTCGAGCAGACGATGAAATTGGTAGAGGATGTAGGCTTCGATTTCTCGTATTCCTTTATCTACAGCTCGCGCCCGGGGACACCGGCTGCCGACCTGCCGGACAATACGCCGGATGAGGTCAAGAAGCAGCGACTGCAGATTTTGCAGAACCGCCTCAACCAGCAGGGCTTCGAGAACAGCCGCCGCATGGCTGGCACCACCCAGCGCATTCTGGTGACCGACTACTCGAAAAAAGACCCTGGCATGCTGCAGGGCCGCACCGAGCACAACCGCATCGTCAATTTCCGCAGCAACAACCCGCAACTGATCGGGCAGTTTGTTGACGTGCTTATCGACGAAGCCTTGCCCCACTCCCTGCGCGGCACTCTGATCAGCGAGACGCTGCATTAACGCGATCTGCTCGCCAAGCAATAGTGATATGCCAATGTCTGATGGCTGGCTTGCGACCATCAGACATTGGCAGTGCTTTGCAGGCTCCAAATTGCGCGCTATTCTGTCGTTTCTTCCAAGCCACCTGGCGACCTACGGACTATTTTGAACGCACCTCTACATATTCATCGTTTTAGCATCGAACCCGTCGATCCTCGGCGCTTTGCCGCCCTCTGCGGCCAGTTCGACGACAATCTCCACCTGATCGAGCAGCGCCTCGGCATTGAGGTGCGCAATCGCGGCAATCACTTCGAGCTGATTGGCGAGGAAGCCATCACCCGCTCCGCCGAAGCCGTGCTGCGCCAGCTGTACCGTGAAACCCGTGACAGCAAGGACCTGAGCCCAGATACAGTGCATCTTTTTTTGCAGGAGTCTGGCCTTGAAAGCCTGAGCGAAGCCCTCAACCAGAGCGGTGACGGCAAGCCGGTCATTCTGCGTACGCGCCGCATGACCATTCAGCCGCGTGGTCCGAACCAGCAAAGCTATGTGCGCTCGATCCTGGAACACGACATCAACTTTGGTGTTGGCCCGGCGGGTACCGGCAAGACGTATCTCGCGGTAGCCTGCGCGGTAGATGCGCTTGAGCGCGAGCAGATCAGCCGCATCCTGCTGGTACGCCCGGCAGTAGAAGCTGGCGAGAAGCTTGGCTTTTTGCCCGGTGACCTGGCGCAAAAAATCGATCCCTACCTGCGCCCCCTTTACGACGCGCTCTACGAAATGCTTGGCTTTGAACAGGTCACTAAGCTAATCGAGAAGCAGGTCATCGAAGTCGCGCCACTGGCTTATATGCGTGGCCGCACACTGAACAACAGCTTCATCATTCTTGATGAGAGCCAGAACACGACGCTCGAGCAAATGAAGATGTTCCTGACGCGCATCGGCTTTGGCTCTACCGCCGTCATCACCGGCGACATCACCCAGGTAGACCTGCCACGCGGCACCAAGTCGGGGCTCGCCCATGTTATTCAGGTACTGAAAGACGTACCCGGCATCGGCTTCACCCACTTCCTGTCCAAAGATGTAGTGCGCCACCCACTGGTACAGCGCATTGTGGAAGCCTACGATCGCTTTGAAGTACTGCAGGAAATCGAGCGCGAAGAACGCAAGAATGAGCAGCGCAAAAATGAGCATTGAGCTGGATATTCAACGCGCTTCTGAGGCGCCAGAGCAACCAGACGACGACAGCTTTTTACGCTGGGTCGGGCTGGCGCTGGGTGCTGGTACCGACCGTGAACTAACCATTCGCCTGGTCGATGAAGACGAAGGCCGCAGCCTCAATCACACCTATCGCGGCAAGGATTACGCCACCAACGTACTCTCCTTTCCGGCTGACCTGCCCCCCGAACTTGACCTGCCACTACTCGGCGATCTGGTCGTTTGCGCCCCGGTGGTTGCCCGCGAGGCAACTGAACAGGGCAAACCGCTGAACGCCCACTGGGCGCATATGGTCATACATGGCTGCTTGCATTTACTCGGCTATGACCATATTGACGACACCGAGGCAGATGAAATGGAAACCCTGGAACGCGAACTGCTGGCACAGCTGAGCATAGCCGACCCCTATCTAGACGATAATGAGTAAGGATCAATGAGCGAAGACCGATCGACTAATGGACAGAAGTCCTGGCTGGACAAGCTGGTCCAGGCTTTTGTCCATGAACCCAAGAACCGCCAGGAACTGCTAGAGCTACTGCGCGAGGCGCACGCTAACGAAGTCCTGGATATTGAGGCCCTGTCGATTATCGAAGGCGCCCTGCAGGTTAGCGACATGCAGGTACGGGATATCATGATCCCGCGCTCCCAGATGACCACCATCAAAGCCACCCAAACCCCGCGCGAGTTTCTGCCGGAAGTCATCGAAGCCGCTCACTCGCGCTTCCCTGTCATCGGCGAGAGCATTGACGACGTGCTGGGCATATTGCTCGCCAAGGATCTTCTGCCGCTGTTGCTCGAAGATAATATGGAGCGGTTCAATATCAAGGACATCCTGCGCCCGGCCACCTTTGTACCAGAGTCCAAGCGCCTGAATGTGCTACTCAAGGAATTTCGCGCCACGCGTAACCACATGGCCGTGGTGATCGATGAATACGGCGGCGTCTCAGGACTAGTGACCATTGAAGACGTGCTTGAACAGATCGTTGGTGATATTGAAGACGAGCATGACGTCGATGAGGACAGTCAAATCAAACCACTGCCCAGCGGCGACTATCTGGTCAAGGGTCTGACTCCCATCGAAGAGTTTAACGAGCACTTTGACACCAGCTTCCCGGATGAAGAATTCGACACCGTCGGCGGCCTGGTCATGAATGCCTTTGGCCATTTACCCAAGCGCAACGAAGTGGTGGAGCTGGACGGTTTCCGTGTGCGCGTACTCAACGCAGACAGCCGCCGCGTGCATCTGCTTCGCGTCACACTGGTCAATACCTAAAGTTACCTAAGGAACGGCATGCATCTGCCAACCGCTCTGCTGAACCGACTGCGCGGCCCCGGCCTGGTCGGCCATGTGATAGCCATGCTGGCCGGCGCGCTCAGTACGCTGTCGTTTGCGCCCTACCATCTTTGGCCGCTGGGCATGCTCTCCGTTGCCTTGCTGTATCAGGGGCTATGTCAGGTCGACAGCAAGCAGGCAGCAGTGCGTGGCGGCGCCTGGGGCCTTGGCCTATTTGCCTCCGGTGTTTCCTGGATCTACATCAGCATTCACCTGCATGGCAACGCCTCGCCGCTGTTGGCTGGCGTGCTGACCGGCGGACTCGAGCTGATTCTGTCGCTATTCTTCGCGCTGATGGCGTGGGTCTGGGTACGATTTTTTCGCAGTCACGGACCCTGGTTTGGCAGCCTGAGCTTTGCTGCTATCTGGGTCGCGCAAGAAATCTTCCGCAGCTGGTTTTTGACCGGCTTTCCCTGGCTGTACCACGGCTATGCGCACACCCAAACCTGGCTTAATGGTTGGGCTCCGGTCGGCGGAGTTTGGCTGGTTGGCGGTATCTCCGTGTTTATCGCCTGCCTACTCAGCGAGTGGCAGCTGCTGCGCCGTCCAAAGCAAGCGCTGGCGGCCCTGTTATTGGTCGCTGCATTCTGGTGTGGCGGCTACGCTCTCCAGCAGGTGAACTGGACCCAGTCCAAAGGCGACCCGCTGACGGTCAATCTGGTGCAGGCCAATATAGAGCAAGCGCTGAAGTGGGACCCCGACTACATAACCCACACCCTGTCACTCTACCGTGATCTTACTTACGCACAGCCAGCCACGGACCTGGTCGTCTGGCCAGAGACCGCCGTGCCGGTACTGCAGAGTCAGGGCCAGTATTTTGTTGATGGTATCGCGGCCAATCTCGCCAAACGCGGCAGTACCTTGATTACCGGCATTCCGGTAGACGATATGCAGCCCGCTGGGATGAAAATCTACAACGGCATCATGGTCGGCGGCAGCGAACCGCAAAGTGAGTACCTGAAACAAAAACTGGTGCCCTTTGGTGAGTTCGTTCCCATGGAAGAGCTACTGCGCGGTCTGATCGACTTTTTTAATCTGCCCATGTCGAGCTTCAGCCGTGGTCCGGCGGACCAGGGCCCGCTGCTGGCGGCCGGTTACCGCCTCGCACCGTTGATCTGCTACGAAGCGGTCTATCCCGACTTTGCCGCCAGGCAGGCGGCGCAAAGTGACCTGCTGATCACCATCAGTAACGACAGCTGGTTTGGCAGCTCAATTGGCCCGCTACAACACCTGCAGATGGCCCAGATGCGCGCGATCGAGAGCCAACGCTGGATGATCCGAGCGACCAATAACGGCGTCACCGCTCTGATCGATGAACAGGGACGGATTCGTCAACGTATAGCTCAATTTCAGCAAGAAGTACTACTGGGGGAAGTACAACCGATGCAGGGCCTGACGCCCTACCTCCGTTGGCAGAGCGCCCCTCTGATGGCACTTGTCGTACTAGTGTTGCTGGTTATCGGGTTGCGCCGCAGGCGGCAAAACACCCGGTAAGGGCACATAGGCATCCAGCGACAAGAGTATTTGCCACAACACCTTTAGATCCTCCTGACTTAGCCCGCGCAGCTCCAGCTCGGCTATACAGTCGCCACTATACCCGGCAAGCCATTGACGGGTATGCGCTACATCCAGCGCCTGATCCAGGCGACGCAGAATGCGACTGTAGGAACAGTCCTGCTCTCGCCTAGCTACTGCGTCAGGCGTTCTCCAACTCATGCCTTACCCTCCTCAATGGTGGTCGCACTGCCCTCTCATCGCCTCCTCCCTGAGTCGCGCTGATAAGCATGTCCCTCTGATGATAGACCCGCATCGCCGCGCGCAAAGTGCTCGGCGACGAATGGCATATGACTACCTGTGCCAAGCCTGGTGGTGTATCCTGCCCCATTAACTTTTCTCAACTACGAGTCTTCAGACCCACGCCATGCAAGAACAGTATTCACCGAGTGATATAGAAGCCGCCGCACAGACAGATTGGGAGAACGCAGACGCGTTTAAGGTCACTGAAACGCCCGACCAGGAAACGTTCTACTGTCTGTCCATGTTCCCCTACCCCAGCGGTAAGCTGCACATGGGGCACGTGCGTAACTACACCATCGGTGATGTGATTGCGCGTTATCAGCGCATGCAGGGCAAGAATGTGCTGCAACCAATGGGTTGGGATGCCTTTGGTATGCCTGCGGAAAACGCGGCCATGAACAACAAGGTTGCCCCAGCCGAGTGGACCTACTCCAATATTGACTACATGCGCACCCAGCTCAAAAGTCTGGGCCTGGCCATCGATTGGTCGCGCGAAGTCACAACTTGCAAGCCAGACTACTACCGTTGGGAGCAGTGGCTGTTTACCAAGCTGTTCGAAAAAGGCGTGATCTATCGCAAGAACGGCACGGTAAACTGGGACCCGGTAGACCAAACAGTACTGGCCAACGAGCAGGTTATCGACGGCAAAGGCTGGCGCTCAGGCGCCTTGATCGAAAAACGCGAAATCCCCATGTACTACTTCGCGATCACCGATTACGCGGAAGAACTGCTCAGCTCACTGGATGATCTGCCTGGCTGGCCTGAGCAGGTCAAGACGATGCAGCGCAACTGGATCGGCAAATCGGTCGGCATGGAAGTGCACTTCCCTTACGATACCGACAGCATCGGTCAAGACGGCAAACTGAAAGTCTTCACCACGCGCCCCGACACCCTGATGGGCGCGACCTATGTCGCGGTCGCGGCCGAACACCCGCTAGCCACCCTGGCGGCCAAAAGCGATAAGCGCTTGCAAACCTTTATTGATGAGTGCAAACGCGGCGGCGTCGCCGAAGCCGACATCGCCACTCAAGAAAAGAAAGGCCTGCCGACCCCCTTGTTCGTCAAGCATCCACTGACTGGCGCCAAAATGCCCGTTTGGGTCGCCAACTACGTGCTGATGACCTACGGCGAAGGCGCGGTGATGGCCGTACCGGCGCACGACGAACGTGATTTCGAGTTTGCCACCAAGTTTGACCTGCCAATCAAGCCGGTTGTACGCACTTCTGCCGGCGACTCCACGCCAGCGCCCTGGCAGGACGCTTACGGCGAGAAAGGCGAGCTGATTAACTCGGAAGAGTTCGACGGCCTGGACTTTGCCAGCGCCTTCACCGCCATTGGTGATGTACTGGAGCAGAACGATTTGGGCGCGCCACGCACCCAGTTCCGACTGCGCGACTGGGGCATCAGCCGCCAGCGTTATTGGGGCTGTCCGATCCCGATCATCCATTGCGATGCCTGCGGTGACGTGCCGGTACCCGAAGATCAGCTGCCGGTCGTACTGCCCGAAAACGTGGTACCTGACGGCTCGGGTTCGCCGCTAGCCAAAATGGCTGATTTTTATGATTGCAGTTGCCCCAAGTGCGGCGCTGCGGCCAAGCGCGAAACCGATACCATGGACACTTTCGTAGAAAGCTCCTGGTACTTTGCCCGCTACGCCTCGCCTAACTATGATCAAGGTATGGTTGACCCCAAAGCCGCCAACCACTGGCTGCCCGTTGACCAATACATTGGTGGAATCGAGCACGCCATTCTGCACCTGTTGTACGCGCGCTTCTTTACCAAGCTGATGCGCGACGAAGGCTTGATTGAGGCCAGTGAGCCTTTCAAGAACCTGCTGACCCAAGGCATGGTGATCGCAGAAACTTATTACCGCCTTGAGGCCAATGGCAGCAAAAGCTGGTTCAATCCCGCTGACGTGATAGTTGAGCGCGATGCCAAGGGCAAGATTCTCGCTGCCAAGCTGGAAAGCGATGGCCTGCCGGTTGTAGTCGGCGGCATCGAAAAGATGTCCAAATCAAAGAACAATGGCGTGGACCCGCAGGCGATGATTGAGCAATACGGCGCCGATACCTGCCGCTTGTTCATGATGTTTGCTTCACCGCCGGATATGAGCCTGGAATGGTCCGACTCAGGGGTCGAGGGTGCTTTCCGCTTCCTGCGCCGCGTCTGGCGTCTGAATCACGCGCACGCTAACAATGGTGGTCCGGCAGGCAAGCCAGACCTGAACGCCCTCAGCGATGCACAGAAAAACGTTCGCCGGGCTATCCATCTGGCAATCAGGCAAGCCAGCCAGGATATTGGTCAACACCACAAGTTCAATACCGCCATCGCGGCGGTCATGACGCTAATGAATGTGTTGGAAAAAGCGCCACAGGAGACCGCGCAAGATCGTGCCCTGCTGCAAGAAGGTCTGGAAACAGTCGCACTGCTGCTGGCCCCTATTGCGCCGCACATCTGCCACAGCCTCTGGCAGGCACTGGGTCACAACGATGCTGTCATCGACGCACGCTGGCCGCAGCTGGATGAAAACGCGCTGACGCAGGATACGCTGCAGCTGGTCATTCAGGTGAACGGCAAACTGCGCGGCCATATCGATGTCGCTGCCGATACCAGCCGTGACGCCATTGAGGCGGCGGCAAGAGATAATGAGAACGTGCAACGCTTTACCGAAGGCCTGACCATCCGCAAGGTGATCGTGGTACCGGGTAAACTAGTCAATATTGTCGCCAACTGAATTATGCAACGGAGAGCCAAGATGTCCCTGAACACACCTCGTCTGCTGTTGAGCAGCGCCCTGCTCGGCGCGGCTCTGCTCGTCTCCGGCTGCGGCTTTCAGCTGCGCGGAACCGGCGTCGACAACGTCGAACTGAGTGAACTCGACGTGTCCGCCAGTAACCGCTACGGGCAGACCTATCAGCAAGTACTGGACGCGCTTGAGATTGACGGTGTACAGGTCACCTCGACCGCACCTTATAAGTTACAGCTGCTGGATGAGTCTGTCGGCCGCCGCGCCCTCAGCTACACCAGCCGGGCGACGCCTGCCGAGTACGAGCTGACCAGCGACTTGACCTTTGTGATCTCCGACCGCCAGGGCCGTGCTCTGATTGGCCCGGAAACCCTGGACACGCGACGCACTTACGTCAACGACAAGGACAACATCATCGGCACCAGCGAAGAAGAGAGCCTGCTGCGTCGCGAGATGCGCGGCGACCTGACACGGCAGCTGCTGTTTCGTCTGTCGAGTCTGACCGAAAGTGAGCTGTCTGCGCGCGAGCAGACCCTAGACCAACAGCAGGCACGCTGAGCCTCTTATGAAGCTGAACGCGGCGCAACTGCCACGCCAGCTGAAGGAAGGCCTGGCGCCAGTCTACGTCGTCAGCGGCGATGATCCGCTGCTGACCAGCGAGTCTGAGGACCTTATCCGCAAGGCATGCCGCGACGCAGGTAGCGAAGAACGCCAGGTATTCCACGTTGATCGCAGCTTCGACTGGTCTCAGCTCTACGAGGCCAGCCACAGCCTGTCTCTGTTCGCCCAGCAACGCATGCTGGAGCTACGCATTCCTGGTGGCAAGCCGGGCGATCAGGGTGCCAAGGCATTGCTAGGCTACTTGGAGCAGCCGCCAGCAGACACTACCCTGCTCGTTAGCCTGCCAAAACTGGATGGTACAACGCTGCGCAGCAAGTGGGCCAAGACGCTGGTCGAGCATGCGGACACCCGTTTTGTCCAAGTGTGGCCGATAGAAGCCCATCAGCTACCCAGCTGGATGCGCGACCGCCTCGCCGCCGCTGGCATCCAGGCCAGCCCGCAGGCTTTAGAGCTTTTGTCTGCGCGGGTGGAGGGCAACCTGCTCGCCGCCGCTCAGGAAATCGAAAAGCTTAAACTTTTCTGTGCCAGCGGCGAGCTGGATCTCGACACCGTGCAGCAGGTGGTTGCCGACAGCGCTCGCTTTGATGTTTTCAACCTGTCTGATGCCATGTTGCTGGGCCAGCCACAACAGGCTGTTCGGATTCTGCAGGGTCTGCGGGGCGAAGGCGTTGAGGCGCCTGTGGTGCTCTGGGCTCTGACCCGTGAATTACGCACACTCGCCAACATGGCGCAGGAAAGCGCAAGAGGCATTCCGCTGGAGAAGGTGTTTTCCAGCCAGCGACCGCCTATCTGGGATAAACGCAAACCGGTAATGAAAAGCGCACTGGATCGCCATCCAGCCGGCGCCTGGGAGCAGTGGCTGGGTGCAGCGCAAACCGTTGATGAACAGATCAAGGGGCAGGCTCAAGGCTCGCCCTGGGACGGCCTGGCGCGCATTCTGGTAGAAGCGGCAGGCGTACGCCTCAGTCTTTGAGACTTCAGCACCTGCTAATCAGCAACAACTCAGCGCAGCAACAACAACGGACACTGGGTATTGCGCAGCATGCCGGTTGTGGTACTGCCCACCAGGAACTGCCGAATACGTGAGTGGCCGTAGGCGCCCATCACGATCAGGTCGATACTCTCTTCGCGCTGATAAGCCAGCAGCGCAGCCTCAACCTCACCCGTACGCACCGCAGTGGTAACACTGAACCCTGCTTGCTGCAGACGTTGCTGTGCGGCGCCCAAGCTGGCCCAGGCCTCTTCGCTATCGCCACTGACCATCAACAGGTGAATTGGCAGCCCGGCAAAGAGTGGGCTGTCCGCCAGCATTTCCAGACCCTTGCGGGTGCTGGGGCTGTTGTCATAAGCCAGTAACAGATTGCGCGGCGCCGTGAACTCGCCCGTGGTGACCAGGATGGGACGATGCAGAGTACGTATCACGCTCTCCAGATGGCTACCCACGTGGCGTGCCAGAGAGTCACTTACCTCGCCCTGACGCCCCATCACCAGCAGCCGGATATCGCTTTCCAGCTCGCGCAGCGTATCGACCAACTCGCCGTGACGCTGACGCGTCAAAGGTGCTTCAACACCGTCGGCACGTACGCGCTGAGCTGCTGCTTCGAGCATGGTTTTACCTTGCTCACGCAGCAGCCGCCCACGCTTTTCATCCAGCTCGGCCAATTCAACCAGCAGATGCTCACGACTACCCAAGCCAATGTTGCCGGACAGGTCCGCATGGGCTGGCGACTGACTGTGATCCAATACATGCAGTAGCTCAAGCGGTGCTTGCAAACGCTGACTGGCCCAGGCCGCGTAGTCGCACACGGCAACCGCAGCGCCGGAGCCATCAATGCAGGCCACTACCTTGGCTTCGCTTTCGCTCATCTGCTGCTCTCCTTGTTGCTGTCGGGTTAGTTAGGCTCAGTGATCCATCAGTCGGTCAACGGCATCGGGTTTGTCATGCACACCAAAGCGATCAACGATGGTCGCACTGGCCTCATTCAAACCTATTACTTCCACCTCGCTGCCTTCGCGGCGGAACTTCATTACCACCTTATCCAACGCTCCCACAGCAGTAATATCCCAGAAATGTGCGCGGCTAAGATCAATCACCACCTTATCAAGCACCTCTTTGAAATCAAAGCTGTCGCTGAACTTGTCTGCGGAGCTGAAAAACACCTGCCCGACCACCTGATAACGCCGCTCGGTGCCGTCGGTATTGGCCTCACTGGTGATATACAAGAAGTGGCCAATCTTATTGGCAAAGAACAGCGAAGCCAGCAGCACGCCAGCCAACACCCCGTAGGCCAGGTTATGCGTGACAACCACCACCAGCACTGTGGTGACCATGACGATATTGGTCGACAGCGGGTGCTTGCGCAGATTACGCAGCGAGTCCCAGCTGAAGGTACCGATGGAAACCATGATCATCACAGCAACCAGTGCAGCCATGGGAATCTGGCCAACCCAGTCGCTGGCGAATACCACCATCAGCAATAAAACCACACCTGCGACAAAGCACGACAAACGCGTACGCCCGCCAGACTTCACGTTAATTACCGACTGACCGATCATAGCGCAACCCGCCATACCGCCGAGCAGGCCCGAGCCGATGTTGGCAATCCCCTGCCCCTTGCACTCCCGGTTCTTGTCACTGCTGGTATCGGTCAGATCATCAACGATGGTCGCGGTCATCATGGATTCGAGCAGGCCGACCACGGCCATGGCAGCGGAATAAGGCAAGATTATCAGGAGCGTATCCAGATTCAGGGGTACATCTGGCCAGAGGAAGATCGGCAGGGTATCCGGCAGCTCACCCATATCTCCAACGCTGCGAACATCCAGCCCTAAACACATGGCAACGCCCGTCAGCAGCACAATGCATATCAGCGGCGAAGGAATGACTATATTTCGGCTCCAGCGCGCGGTTACCGTAGCCAGAATGATACCTATCAAAACGACCCCGTAACCCGCCCGCACATCTATGCTACCGATCACCAGTGCGAAACCAATAATCAAGCCATAAAGGCCAACACCTGGAAAAGTGTACTTGCCCAACCAGGGCAGACCGTAAATCAGGCCAAGACCCGCTGCGGTCAAGGCATATACATGCCAGGTAACATTGGTCAACTCTGGCAACTGCGCCATAAAAATCAAGATAGCCAAGGCGTTAACAAAACCGGTTACGACTGAACGCGAGACAAAACGCATTAGCGAGCCAAGGCGTAAATAACCAGCGCCTATCTGCAGCACCCCACAGAGAATGGAGGCAGCGAGCAGATACTCCAAGCCATGATCCCGCACCAGGGTGACCATCAAGAGCGCCATAGCGCCTGTTGCGGCCGAGATCATGCCAGGCCGGCCACCGGTAAAGGAAATCACTACAGCGATACAGAATGAGGCGTACAGGCCGACCTTGGGGTCAACCCCGGCAATAATGGAGAACGCGATAGCTTCAGGAATAAGTGCCAGCGCTACCACTAAACCTGAGAGCAGGTCACCACGCACATTGGAAAACCACTGTTGGCGAATGGATTCGATCAGAGTCATAAATTATTTCTGCCGGTTCGATATAGCTGATTGACTGCCCAGCAAGGGCGATGGCGCCCTGATAGACACGCACTCTTTGCAAGGCTGCTGCATAAGGTGTTGATGCGCGGACGCCGCACGCAAACAACGAACACCACTGAAAAGAGGGCTAAGGTGGCGTAACGCCGCTTGGGCAAAACATAGCTTGTCCGTCATTCAGTCTGGGAGTAGAAGGCCGCGAACTTTAGCACAGCGTCGCCATGCGGACCACCGCACAACCCCGCCACACGTTATCGCGTAGCGCTGGCAGGAACCTTCCAACGTCAGTATCCTCCAAAGCAAACACCCGTACCTTGGCGCCAGACCCGGTGCCAGACCGCTTTCAGGAATGACTACATGCGCCATCCATCCCAACGCCGCGCCGGCATATACTTAATCGCCTGCGCCAGCCTGTTCAGCGTCACCGCCTGCGCCGACACCCCGATCAAAGCCCAGATTGAGACGAGCCAGGCCGCCGCCCAGCCAAACAGCAGTGTAATGGTAGACCCCGTTGTCATTCCGCGTAGCTTTGCCGACTGGCGCGCCGACTTTCGTGTCGAGGCATTGGCGCAGGGAATCGATCCGCAACTCTTCGACCGTGCCTTCGCTGGTGTCACCCCCGACCCTGATGTGATCAAAGCAGACCAGAGCCAGCCTGAGTTTTCGCGGCCGGTTTGGGCTTACCTGGACAGCGCACTATCGAGCCAGCGAGTTGCTACCGGACAGCGTAAACTTGGCGAGCAGCGCGCCCAGTTGGCGCGTATTGAGCAGCGCTATGGCGTAGACCGCCATATCCTGGCGGCCATCTGGGGCCTGGAAAGTAACTTCGGGCAAAATATGGGTAACCGCCAGGTCATTCGCTCCCTGGCTACACTGGCGCATGAAGGACGGCGACCTACCTTCGCCCACGATCAACTGCTCGGCGCCATGGATATCCTGCAGCACCGTGACATTGAGCCCGAACGCATGCTCGGCTCCTGGGCAGGCGCAATGGGCCAAACCCAATTCATCCCGACCACCTACAACCAATATGCCGTTGATTTCGATGGCGACGGCCGTCGTGACATCTGGTTTAGTGCCACCGACGCCCTGGCATCGGCCGCGCATTACCTGCAACAGTCCGGCTGGCAAAGCGGGCAGCCCTGGGGGCAGGAAGTCAAACTACCCGATGGTTTCGACTACGCTCTGGCCGACAGCAGCATCCGCAAACCCATGCAACAATGGGCTGAGCTGGGTATCACTGACGCCAAGGGCGCGCCATTGGCGCCCGGCTTGAACGAGCAAAGCGCCGCCCTGCTGTTGCCCGCTGGCCATCGCGGACCCGCCTTTCTGGTCATGAACAACTTCCGCACCATCATGCGCTACAACAACTCATCCAGTTACGCCCTGGCTATCGGCCTGCTGTCGGAGCGCTTTCAGGGCGGCGGCAAGGTCGTCGGCAGTTGGCCAACCTCCGATCGCCCGCTATCACGCAGCGAACGTACCGAGCTGCAGACGCTGTTGACACAACAGGGCTTCGAGCCGGGCGGCATTGATGGCATCATAGGTGCCAACACGCGTGCTGCCATCCGTCGAGTTCAGCAGCAACTGAGCTGGCCTGCGGACGGCTACCCGACACCGGAGTTGCTGGAGCAGTTGAAGCGCAGACAGTAAGGCATACGCGCAAAGCACCGGCCAGCACTGGTCGGTGCACGCGACAGGTTCTGTGATAAACTTTGCCGTGGCCACAAGCCGACCCGTGCCCAGCACATTCCCCCGTGGAGCCGCTACCCGCAGGAGCCCTGATTCCGATGTCCGACAGTCCGCAGAAAACCGTTTCCAGTGGCGAGAAGTTTCGTAATGCCCAAGGCATTCCGGCCATCAAGGACGGCCAAAAACGCCGCAACTCCAGCGAACCAAAAGTGTTTAGTCCCAAGCCCAAATGGCTCAGGGTCAAAGCGCCCAGTGGTGACCGCTTTGAAGCGGTAAAGCGTAATGTTGGCGAACATCGCCTGAGTACCGTATGCCAGGAGTCGCACTGCCCTAATATGGGCGAGTGCTGGTCAAACGGCACAGCCACTATCATGGTCATGGGTTCGGTGTGCACAAGGGCCTGTCGCTTCTGTGCGGTGGACACAGGTAACCCGAACGGCTGGCTCGACCAGGAAGAGCCGGAAAACACGGCCAAATCGGTTGAGCTCATGGCGCTACGCTATATAGTGCTTACCTCGGTTGATCGCGATGATCTCGAAGATGGCGGCGCGGCCCACTACGCCGCCTGCGTCAGCGCCATCAAGCAGCGCACTCCGCATGTAGTGGTAGAGGCGCTGACACCGGACTTTGATGGTGACCTTTCAGCGATCGAACGGGTGGTTGATTCCGGCCTGCAGGTTTTTGCGCAGAATGTTGAGACGGTCAAGCGGCTGACCCATGAGGTTCGCGATCCGCGCGCTGGTTATGAGAAAACGCTCAACGTCTTGGCACATGCCAAGCGCCACCGTCCCGACGTGCTGACCAAAACCAGTCTCATGCTCGGGCTGGGTGAAACCGATGAGGAAGTGCTGCAGACCTTCGATGACCTGCGAGCCATCGGCGTGGATATCGTAACCCTGGGACAATACCTGCAACCTACGCGCAATCATTTATCGGTTCAGCGCTGGGTTAGTCCTGAGGAATTCAACCGCTTCCGCGATCTGGGATTGGAAAAAGGCTTTATGGAAGTAGCATCTGGGCCGCTAGTCCGCTCCAGCTACCGAGCCGACCGGGTGTTTGAAAAGAACAATCTGGGACTGGCCGCCCCTGTGGCGGTGCCAGGCCAGGATATTGATCAAAGCCTGATCCCTGCCCTGAACCTGAATTAATCAAACCAAACTGTAGCCCAGGCGCTCACGCAGCGCCTGAGTTAGCTGCTGCTCGACAGTTTCAAACAACAGCGTGCCCGCAACCAGCTCCCTCATCTGAACCATGCGCAGCCCCGCATAGCCGCAAGGGTTGATTCGCTGGAAAGGCTCCATATCCATATCAACGTTCAAAGCCAGCCCGTGAAACGAGCACCCACGCCGCACTCTTAGTCCCAGAGAGGCAATCTTGTTACCCGCCACATACACACCCGGCGCATCCGGCTTTGGTGCGGCATCCAGATCATACTGGCGTAGCACATCAACCAACGCCTGCTCCATGGCGGTAACCAGATCGCGCACCCCTAAGCCCAAGCGTCTGAGATCCAGCAACAGATAGGCGACCAGCTGGCCAGGCCCATGATAGGTGACCTGGCCTCCCCGCTCGGCCTGAACAACGGGTATGTCGCCTGCCGCCAGTACGTGCTCCGCCTTGCCCGCCTGCCCCTGCGTAAACACAGGAGGATGCTGCAACAGCCATATTTCATCGGGGGTGTTGGCGTTACGCTCATCGGTAAACCGCCGCATGGCATCCAGCGTTGGCTGGTATTCAACCAGCCCCAACGCACGGACGTAAAGCTCAGGGATAGCGCCCATCAAAGCACCATATGCACGCGACCCGTTGCCTTCAATTCCTTGTGCAGGGCGTCCAACTGCTCAGGTCCGGTCGCAGTGATAACAATGCGTAAGGATAGAAAACGCGCGTTTTTACTGTCCTTGATCTCGATGCTGGTGGTATCCACGCCAGGTGCGTGTTTTTCAACCACCGAGCAGATCACTTCGGCAAAATCATCAGCGGCGGCGCCGATTATCTTGATCGGATATTCACAAGGGAACTCAATCTTGGGTGCCCGCGGCTCACTGCTATCGGCCATTAGTTTTCGCTCCCGATTCAGTTAAACAGACCATAAAAGAACAGCCGAACACTGTCCCACAAACGACCTACAAAGCCGGCTTCTGCAACATCAGACAAGGCAACCAAAGGAGCCGAGTGTACGATTTCATCACCCAGCTTAACCTCAACCTGACCCAGCACGTCACCCGCTTTAATCGGCGCCTGAATTGGAGTCTGCATGGTGACGCCCGCTTCCAGCCTATCCAGCTGACCTTTGGGCAAGGTCAACTGCAAACCGTTCTGCAAACCGAGGTCGACCTGTTCTTGTTGCCCTTTCCAGACGCGTGCCGTCGAAATAACCTGACCAGGCTGATAAAACGTCTTGGTCTCAAAGAAACGGAAGCCCCATGTCAGCAGCTTCTGAGTTTCCGCTGCGCGTGCCTGCTCGCTGGTGGTACCCATGACCACAGAAATCAGGCGCATATCCTCGCGCTTGGCAGAAGCCACCAGGCAGTAGCCAGCTTCTTCGGTATGACCGGTTTTCAGGCCGTCAACCGTGCTGTCACGCCAGAGCATCAGGTTACGGTTAGGCTGGCGTATCTCGTTCCAGACGAACTCTTTCTCACCATAAATCTTGTAGTGCTCTTCCGGGTCATCGTCGATGATGGCACGGGCCAGGATCGCAAGGTCACGAGCGGAGGAATAATGTCCCTCGGCCGGCCATCCCGTAGCGTTGACAAAGTGACTATTAGTCATGCCCAGGCGCTTGGCCTGGCCATTCATCATATCGGCGAAAGCGTCTTCACTGCCGGCGATATGCTCGGCCAGCGCGATGCTGGCGTCGTTGCCGGATTGAATGATGATGCCGCGCATCAGGTCAATCACCGGGACCTGGTTGCCCACTTTAATGAACATCTTGGAGCCGCCCATACGCCAAGCTTTCTCACTAACCAGCACCAGGTCATTCTGGCCTATCTGCCCGCGTTTGATTTCCTGGCTGCCGATATAGCTGGTCATCATTTTGGTCAGACTGGCTGGGGGCAGCGCCTCATCGGCGTTGTGCTCGACGAGCACTGCACCGCTGTTGGCATCGATCAGCAGGTAGCTGGACGCGGCTAACTCGGGTGCTGCAGGCACAATGGGCGCCGCTGACTGCGAGTCCAGCGTGGGTGCCGAGTTGAGTGTGGGCGTTTGTGCCAGAGCGCTGACGGAAAGCAATGTAGCGCCGGTGACGAGCAAGGTGGAGATCAGATTTTTCAGCATGTTACTCACAATCAAAGGTGGAGTGCGTTTATTCAAAACAGATTATTCAGTTAACCGTAACCAGCGTAGGCGTGCCCATATTGGCAAGGCGCAGAGCCTCCATAAGGCGTCGAGCTTCGTCCTGACTGGTTACCGGACCAAGGCGTACTCGATGCAAGGTACGCGCATCCTGCTGGAACTCACTGACAAAAACATTGGCGGACACAACGCCCCTCAAACGCTGGCGCAGCTGCTCGGCAGACTGAGGGTTGGAAAAAGCAGCAACCTGGAGATAGTAGCCCGTGTGCCCAAGTTCAACTGGCTCTGGCGGTATAACCTCGGCTGGCTGCGATACTACCACTGCGGGCTGACTGACTGCCGACGGATTCTGCACCAGATAGCTGGGGTTGTTCTGTTGTTGCCAAGCGACCGGATCAATACCCTCAACCAGCACATGAGCAGTACCCTGATCTGCGTAGCCCAGTTTTTTGGCAGCTGCATAGGACAGGTCAATGATGCGATCGGAGTAGAAAGGCCCACGATCATTTACCCGCACAATAATCTTGCGATTATTCGCTAGATTGGTCACTTGCACATAGCTGGGCAGTGGCAGGGTCTTGTGCGCAGCGGTCATGCCATAGAGATCATAGAGCTCGCCATTGGCGGTGTTTTGACCATGAAACTTGGTCCCGTACCAGGAAGCGGTGCCCTCTTCGCGATAGTCACGGCCATCCTGCATAGGATTGTAGTCGCGCCCCAAAACACGATAAGGCGCGGCCTTGTAGCGCCCGGTATGCGGCACGGGTACAGCATCCGGAATCTGGGATACGTCCTGCATATAACTGGGCGGCCCATCATGCACGGTGCGCACTGGACCAGGCATACCGGCGGCCGGCGCTGCACCGCTACCACTAGTGGTATTGGGACCAGAAGAACAGGCGGCTAGAGCCAGCAACGCCGCGCAGCTACAGGTACTGCGAAAAAGGGAGATAAAAGCTGGCTTCATTGCTGCCGGGCCTCACGTAACAAATCGGCTAGTTGGTGTACCACCATGGCATACATCACGCTGCGGTTATAGCGGGTGATAACATACAGGTTGTTAAGACCCAGCCAATACTGCATTTGTTCCCCGGCATCAAACTCGAACGCCATTACCTCTGCGTCCGCATCCAGGGTGACCCGCGGCGTCCAACCAAGTTGTCGCAACTCGCCAACTGTCTTGCGAGCTTCCAGCCCCTGCTCGAGGGTAACGCCCTCGGCAAACTGATCGCCGCTGACATCGGCAGCAATCGCTATATCAGCACCGTGCTCCCAGTTGTGCTGACGGAAGTAGTTGGCAACACTACCAATCGCATCGACCGGGTTGTTCCAAATATCCACGACCCCATCACCATCAAAATCGACAGCAAAAGCCTGGTAACTACTGGGAATAAATTGGCCATAGCCCATGGCACCTGCGTAGGAGCCCTTGAGCGCCAGCGGGTCCATTTGCTGCTCGCGAGTCAGAACCAGATAACTTTCCAACTGACGACGGAAAAAATCAGCGCGCGGGGGATAGTCGAAACCGAGCGTCGTCAATGCATCGATAACGCGATAGGAGCCCATATTGCCGCCATAGGAGGTCTCTACCCCCATGATCGCAAGAATAATTTCAGGCTCGACGCCATACTCCTTCTCGGCGCGGGCCAGGGTATCGGCATGCTCATTCCAGAACGCAACACCCTGCTCGATACGCTTGTCGGTAATAAAGATCGCACGGTATTCATGCCATGGCTTGACCCGCTCCGCGGGGCGGGCGATCGCCTTTAAAATAGCCTCCTGACGAACCGCCTGATCTAGCAGATCCTGCACATGCTGAGCATTAAAACCGTATTCCAACTGCATTTTCTGCACAAAGTCAGGCACACCTGCATGCTCGGCACTGTAATCCTGCGCCAGCGAACCGCTGGCCAACAATGCCGAAACCATCACTGCGCTGACCCGACTAAACCAACGGCAACCACGACCCGCGTTGTTTTTATACATGTTTTGTTTCAATCCCGGCCCACGTCATGAACTTTGTGCCATCCATTTACGGTGCGTATGGATGGACATGAGAATGCCGAACCCTGACAACAGGGTAATCAGCGAAGTACCGCCGTAACTGATAAAGGGCAACGGCACGCCCACCACCGGCAAGAGCCCACTGACCATGCCAATATTGACAAATACATAGACGAAAAACGTCAAGGTGATACTACCTGCAAGCAGTTTGCAGAATGCGTCCTGTGCTTGCAACGTGATAACCAGACCGCGACTGATCAGCAACATATAGACCCCAAGCAGCAGGCATACCCCAACCATGCCGAACTCTTCGGCCAGTACCGCGATGATAAAGTCGGTATGCCCTTCTGGCAGGAAATCCAGATGCGACTGCGTACCCTGGAGCCACCCCTTGCCAAACACGCCGCCGGAACCTATCGCGGCTTTGGATTGGATGATATTCCAGCCGGAGCCCAAGGGGTCACTCTCCGGATTAAGGAAGGTTAGTACCCGTTGTTTCTGGTACCCATGCATCACGAAATACCACATACCGGCTGCCGCGGGCGCCAGCAAAAGTAGCGCACCAATAATGTAACGCAACAGCAGCCCAGCCAACAAAAGCGCAAAAATCCCGGATGCAGCAATCAGTAATGAGGTGCCCAGGTCAGGCTGTTTAAGAATCAATACCACCGGTATAAAGATGATCGCCAGCGCGATGACCACATGCTTGAAACGCGGCGGAAGCGTGCGTGCGCCCAGATACCAGGCCACACTCATGGGCATGACCAGCTTGAGAATTTCCGAGGGCTGAAAACGCATCACACCCGGCACTGTGAGCCAGCGCTGCGCGCCCTTGGCTTCGGTGCCAAACAGCAGGACCGCGACCAGCAACAAGGTACCGCCGACATAGGCAACAGGCACCCAGCGCTGCATGAACCTTGGCTGAAACTGCGCAATAACAACCATCACGGCAATACCGACAGCAAAGTAAGCCATTTGCCGGTAGACCATGCCTACACTCTTGCCACTGGCAGAATAAAGCACGAAGGCATCAACCACCGCGAGACCAAGGATCAACACCAGCAACCAGGGATCGACATGAATACGCGTCCAGAAGGACTCCCGGCGACTCAGCCCGGCAGAAGCAGGCATGGGGGTTGGACGCTTCATGGCGCTGCCTCCTGAGGCGCATCGGTTATCTCAACCTCAGGTTTGGGCAGGCGCGGCAACACCCAGGCGTCGAAAACCGCGCGTACTACCGGGCCAGCAACCCGCCCCCCCGACTCGCCATTCTCAACCAGCGCGGCAACCGCGATCAACGGCTTTTCAGTGGGCGCAAAGCCGACAAAAAGGGCGTGATCTCTATGGCGCTCGCGCAGACTCTTGGAGTCGTAACGCTCGCCCTGCGCTATGGCAACTACCTGAGCAGTACCGCTTTTACCGGCCATATTATATTCCGCCCCCTTTGCAGCGGCACGCGCCGTGCCATGCGGCGACTGCATCACATCCTGCATAGCCTGAGTAATGAAGCCCCAGTCCGACTCGTCGCGCAATTTGATGTCGTCTGGGGTGTCAGACTCATCAGGCGGAATGCCTTCTGCATCCATCAGTAGCCGCGGGCGATGCCACTTACCATGATTGGCGATCAGCGCCATGGTCTGCGCCAATTGCAGAGGTGTAGCCAGCATATAGCCCTGCCCGATACCGGCAATCAGGGTTTCTCCGGGGTACCAGGGCTGCTTGTACTTGTTCCGTTTCCACTCGCTGGACGGCATCAGGCCCGGCGCTTCTTCATACATATCAATCGAAACGCGCTGACCAATCCCGAAACGCGTCAGGTAGTCGTGCATTTTATCGATACCCATTTTGTTCGCCAGATCATAAAAGTAGGTATCGTTCGAGCGGGCGATCGCGTAAGACATGTCTACCCAGCCATCACCACTGCGGTTCCAGTTACGGTACTTGTGACTGAAGTTGGGCAACTGAAAAAAGCCCGGATCATACACTCGGGCACTACGCGTGGTGGCGCCGCTGTCCAGCCCAGACAGCGCGACTACTGGCTTGATAGTTGAACCAGGCGGATACTGGCCGCGCAAAACGCGATTGAACAGGGGCTGATCCAGCGAGTCACGCAACGCGCCGTAGTCTGCGTAGCTAATGCCGGTGACAAACAGGTTGGGATCAAAGCCAGGCTTGCTGACAAAAGCCAGTACGCCGCCAGTCGCCGGGTCGATGGCAACCACCGCGCCGCGCCGATCACCCAGGGCTTCTTCGGCAACGCGCTGCAGGTTGGCATCCAACTGCAAGGTCAAATCCTTGCCGGCTACTGGTTCGGTTCGCGAAAGCACCCGCAAGACCCTGCCGCGGGCGTTGGTTTCGACTTCTTCGTACCCGACGGTGCCGTGCAGCAACTCTTCGTAGTAACGCTCGACACCCGTTTTTCCTATGTAATGGGTGCCCGCGTAAGCCACGGTATCAATCGATTTGAGTTCACGCTCGTTAATGCGCCCTACGTAACCCAGGGCATGAGCAAAATGGTCTGCAAAAGGATAATAACGAACAAAGCTCGCCTGGACCTCGACCCCTGGTAAGCGAAACTGGTTGATCGCGATCCGGGCAATCTGCTCCTGCGTCAGCTCCAGCATCACCGGCACTGATTCAAAAGGGCGCCGCGCCTGCATCAGACGCCGCTCAGCTTGCTCCACGTCTTCATCACTGAGCGCCAATAACGATTTAAGCAAATCAAAAGTAGCCGGCAGGTCCTTCACCCGGTCACGGGTAATGGTAAGACTGTAGCTGGGCCGATTTTCCGCCAACACTTCGCCGTTACGGTCGTAAATGCGGCCGCGCGTTGGCGGAATTGGCTGCACATGCACCCGATTATTTTCCGACAGCGTGGAGTGATGCTCGTATTGCGTCACCTGCAAGTAATACATACGAGCGACCAGAGCACCAACCAGCGCCAACACCAAGACAGCCGCCACCAGCAAGCGGCGATGGACTATCCCGGCATCTTTACTATGGTCTTTCAGGTGAATTGGCTTGGACATGAATTACTTGTGGTAGGGGTGGCGATTAATAATGGTCCAGGCCCGATATAACTGTTCAGCAAGCAGTATGCGTACCAGCGGATGCGGCAACGTCAAGGCAGACAGCGACCAGCGCTGGTCACTGCGCGCACTGACTTCGTCGGCCAAACCCTCGGGGCCACCGACCATCAGGTTAACGTTACGCGCATCCAGCCGCCACATCTCCAGCTGCTCTGCCAGCGTCTCGGTTGACCAGGCTCGACCTGTGACCTCCAGCGTTACGATGCGTTCCCCTGGCTGCACCGCTGCCAGCATCTGCTCACCTTCACGGCGCATCAGACGACTGACATCAGCATTTTTACCACGTGTTGCCAGCGGAATTTCCACCAGCTCCACGGGCAAATCAGGCGGCATGCGCTTGGCGTACTCCTGATAGCCCTGTTCTACCCAGCGTGGCATCCGCGATGCCACGCTGATCAGGCGAATACGCAAAAGGCCTTACTCCACGGGACGTTGCTGCTGTTCGCGACGCGACTCGGCACTCTGCCACAGGCGCTCAAGATCATAGAACTCGCGCGTAGCCGGCTGCATGACGTGTACTACCACGTCGGCCAGATCGACCAAGACCCACTCTCCGGAACCCTTGCCTTCAATACCCAGAGGCTTACGACCGGCCTCTTTGGCTTTCTCAACCACATTATCACTGAGCGCGTTGACGTGACGGTTGGAAGTGCCGCTGGCAATGATCATGAAATCCGTCACGCTCGTGTGCTCACGCACATCAATGCGCACGACATCCTTAGCCTTGAGTTCATCCAGCGCGTTCTCAACCAGTTGCGCAAGCTCTTCGATCTGCATAAGACGTTTAAATCCTCAATATCAGGGCCGATACAGCCCTTTAGTTTCAATATAGTCAAGTACGGCGTCCGGCAACAAAAATCGCGGCGAAGCGCCGCTGGCCACCAGGCCGCGAATATGCGTTGCAGAAATCGCCAAAGGCGTCTGCGACAAGCAAAAAACATGTCCAGCACTGACGTTAGCCAGTCGCTGCGGGTCATCCACACTGCGGGCAGCCAGCAGATCCTTTAGTACTTCGGGCACGTCCACATCGTAATCCGGACGCTGCAGCACCACTATGTGTGCCAAGCCCAGCAATTCCTGCCAGCGATGCCAGCTCGGTAGCCCGCAAAAGGCGTCCCAACCCAACACCATAAACAAGGCCACCTCACTACCCAGCTCAGCGCGCAAGGACTCCAGTGTGTCCAGCGTGTAGGACGGCTTTTCACGGCATAGCTCGCGGTCATCAACCTGCAAACCGCCGCCCTTGCCTACCGCCAGCTGCACCATGGCCAAACGTTGATCCGCGCTTGCGCCGGGTACCTCACGATGCGGCGGCCGCGCGCTGGGAATTAGCCTCAGCTCATCAAGTTGCAGCCGCTCGCGCACCTCTATAGCACTGCGCAAATGACCAAAGTGCACCGGATCAAAAGTGCCACCCAACAGGCCGATTCGCTTCCTCATCCGCGTATCACTGACGAATATGGCCGTCGCCGAATACCACGTACTTCTCGCTGGTCAAACCATCCAGGCCTACCGGACCACGGGCGTGAATCTTGTCCGTAGAGATACCGATTTCAGCGCCCAGGCCATACTCAAAACCATCAGCAAAGCGCGTCGATGCGTTAATCATCACCGAACTGGAATCAACTTCGGCCAGGAAGCGACGAGCACGGGAAAAGTCTTCAGAGACCATGGCATCGGTGTGCTGTGAGCTATAGGTATTAATATGCTCAATAGCCGCATCCATATCAGCAACTACTTTGACCGATAGAATCGGCGCCAGATATTCGGTGGACCAGTCCTCTTCGGTAGCAGCAACAGCCTGCGGCAACAGCTCACAGCTCAGCGGGCAGCCGCGCAGCTCTACTCCCTTGGCCGCATAGATAGCAGCAACCCGAGGCAGGAACTCTGCCGCCACGGCCTGATGTACCAATAGTGTTTCCATTGCATTGCATACGCCGTAACGATGGGTCTTGGCATTGATAGCAATGGCTTCAGCCTTATCCAGATCAGCGCGATCGTCGACATAAACGTGACAAATGCCATCCAGGTGTTTGATCACTGGCACGCGGGCATCTTTACTGATCCGCTCGATCAGCCCCTTGCCGCCACGCGGCACAATCACGTCAACATAGTCCGGCATGGTAATCAGTGCGCCCACCGCCGCGCGGTCGGTGGTCTCCACCACCTGCACAACTTCATCAGGCAAGCCGACCGCTGCCAGTCCAGTGCGCAGGCACTCGGCAATGGCACGATTGGAGTGAATCGACTCTGAACCGCCGCGTAAAATACAGGCATTACCCGATTTCAGGCACAAACTGGCCGCTTCTACGGTCACATTGGGACGGGACTCGTAAATAATCCCGATCACCCCCAGCGGCACACGCATCTTGCCCACTTGGATACCGGAAGGGAGGAACTTCATATCACGGATAACACCTACCGGGTCTGGCAGTGCCGCAACCTGGCGCAAGCCTTCGATCATCGTCTGCAGGCGAGCTGGCGTCAGCGCCAGCCGGTCCAGCATGGCGTCATCAAGACCGCTATCGCGCCCGGCCTGCAAATCCAGTTCGTTGGCTGCGACCAACCTGTCGCTGGCTGCCTCGATCGCATCGACTGTTGCCAGCAAAGCCGCGTTTTTGACCGCTGTCGTCGCGCGAGCAATGACCCGCGATGCGCGTCTGGCGTTCTGCCCCAGCTCGGTCATGTAAACGACCACCTGTTCCGCACTCATGCTGTTACCCATTACCTGTCTGCGCAAATGCGGCATTATAGCTGGGTCACCGGGCACTTGACAGGGCCGCCCTACCGAATCCTGCAGCGTCAGGCTAATTCAACCTGCAATACCCGAGCTGCTAGAATAACCGCCATGCCAAACACCCCCTTGCCACCCGCTCCTGAATACCCGCTGCCCGCGTCCTTCTTTCAGCAAGATGCCCGCAGCCTGGCCGTTGACTTGCTAGGCAAGGTAATCCGCAGGCAAATGGACGGGCGGTGGCTGTCCGCGCGCATCATTGAAACCGAGGCGTATCTGATAGCAGAAAAAGGCAGCCATGCCTCGCTCGGCTATACCGACGCCAGACGCGCTCTTTTTATGGAGGGTGGCACGATTTACATGTATTACGCGCGGGGTGGCGACTCCATGAACTGCAGCGCCGAAGGCGCCGGCAATGGCGTATTGATCAAATCAGCCTACCCGGTTGTTGATTCTATCAGCGACGCTAAAAGCCTGGAGCTGATGCAGCAGCTCAACCCTAACCGCGACGGCACTCAACGAACGCAGCAACGCCTTTGCGCCGGGCAGACTTTACTGTGTCGAGCTTTAGGAATTAAAGTACCCGACTGGAACGCCAAGCCATTTTGCCCAAACCAGCTGTTCATCGCGGACGATGCGTATCGGCCCTCAACAGTCGTACAAGCAGCAAGACTGGGCATACCCAGCGGCCGCGACGAAGCCCTACCCTACCGCTTTGTCGATGCTGACTTTGCCGCTTACTGCACACGCAACCCGCGGGGAAGAACACGCCAACCTGATCGCGACTACCGTTTGCTGAGCCTGCAACAGGCAAAGCTAAACGCGGTCTCTGGAGATACCCTTGCTGGTTGAACTAACAAGCTGGCTGGCCGAGCATCAGCAATGGCTGGGGCTGGCTATTTTTCTGATTTCATTTACCGAGTCACTGGCGGTCGCGGGCCTGGTAGTGCCAGGCGTGTTTTTACTCTTCGCCGTCTCAGCGCTAGCCGCCGGCGGCGGCATGTCACTAACGATTGCTGTCATGTGGGCCTTCAGCGGTGCCGTACTGGGTGACTTGATCAGCTTCTTTCTTGGCCGTTACTTCCATCAGAATATTCGCGACTTTGGCCCCTTCGTGCGCAATCCCCAGTGGATCGACGGTGGCGAGCGCTTCTTCCGGCGCTATGGCTGGCTTAGCGTGGTACTGGGTCGCTTCATCGGCCCCATACGCCCGATCATTCCCATGATCGCCGGGATGTTCGACATGCCGGTCTGGCGCTTTATCGCAATTAATCTGACATCCGCTCTTATCTGGGCACCGGCTTATCTGATTCCAGGCTACACCACCGGCCGCGCAGCCCAGTGGGCTGTGCCACCGTTTTTCTGGAGCCAGGCACTCAGCCTGCTGATCGGTGCAGCCATCCTGATCAGTTGCTGCCTCTACGTACTCAAGCTGCAAAAACGCTGGAGCTGCCTGGTTGCAGCGGCCTGCTGCCTGCTCTCACTGCTAACCTTGGGTATGAATCAGCGCGCACTGACGATCTTTGACAGCACGCTGGTCAGCAGTGCTGATCACCTGCGACTGCCGGGCGACAATCACACGCTGATATTGACCCCACAGGTTCTGCTGGTCGTCGTGCCGATTACCGCCTTGCTAATGCTGTCCCGGCGATGGAATCACGCCGCCATGCAGGTCTGCTCATTGGCATTGGCACTATCAATGTCCTGGCTGATCAACCTCACCGGCGGGGCCAGCATCAATGCCCTACTGACCGCCATACTCTGCGCTCTGGTGGTGAACTGTAGCCGTAATCAGCGTTTTTGGGTGCGCAGTGCCTGGTTGCTCTACCTGCTGCCGCTGGTGCTACTGATTGCCAGCAATGTGCTGGAGCACCAACAGTTTCTGCCACTCGACATGCTGCGCAGCCTGCTAGTAGGAATCAGCGCCAGCTTGCTAGCCTGCTGGCTGGTGGAGCGCGTCAGCCCGATGACACGACTGGTTCCAATTCAGCGCTGGCTGATCGCCAGTTGGCCTTTTATCGCCGCCGCCTGGGTTCTCTGGTAACCGCGCGCACTCAATCCGGCTAAGCCTGCAGCACCTCGAGCCATTCACTGATCTGTTCGAGGCGCTCTTGCGGATAATCCACCGCCAGCAGGTGCGTTTTCTGGTCCAGACTGAAAGGCAGCAAGTAGGCCAATTGATAGGCCAGCGCTTGCAGGCTACTACCAATCGGTGGCAACCCAAGATCCGTCGCCACAGGATGCTCCAGTAGCGTGGCATGCAGACTCTCCAGCTCTTCGTGCGCGTGACTCAGCGGCTGATCTGCTGCCTCTTCACGCCAGTCCACCTGGGCCTGAACCAGACCATCAGCAGCTACTTCGACCTGGCTAACCTGCGCCCGCCGACCGCCCACTACACGTATACCCAACAGACCGTTATCACGCTGCTGAAAATCCACTATCTGCGCCTCACACCCCAAAGCACTGAAGCGCAGGTCACCCGTCCCCGACTCAGGGCCTTTCTCCAGGGCAACCACAACAAACCCTTCGCCAGCCTTAAAGCAGCGACTGACCATATCCAGATAGCGCGCCTCGAACAATTGCAGGTCGAGAGTACAACCAGGCAATAACACGGTTTTTAACGGGAATAATGCAGTTTTATCGCTCATGCAATCCTCTTGTCATCTTGCCTATACGGGCATAGCCTGCCGAAGGAAGGTCGAATCATTCAGCAAACCAATATAAGGCCGCAGTAGATTGACCCCTACCCCGGGGCTTGCAACCATTCACCCGGAAACGCTCGCAACCGCAGATTAGCATTGCAGCGGGCAGGTACGCACACCCCACGTGGGCCACAATAAGAGTCACGGAGAACGCCATGACAGCAATACCAGTTAGCGAACTTACTTCATTGATCGGCAAGGACATGGGTCATTCGGAATGGCTGCAAATCGATCAGGAGCGGGTAAACCAGTTTGCCGAATGCACCGGCGACCATCAGTTCATCCACATCGATGAAGAAAAGGCCAAACAAACCCCGTTTGGCGGCACCATCGCCCACGGCTTTCTGTCTCTATCATTGTTGCCAGCCCTGTCAGCAGGCCTGATGCCTCGTCCCGAGGGTCTAAAAATGGCCGTCAACTACGGCATGGATAGCCTGCGTTTTATCCAGCCGGTACGTGTTGGCTCGCGCGTTCGCCTGCACACGACCATTATCGATGTCACCGAGAAGAATCCAGGGCAGTGGCTGATGAAAGCACGCAACACACTGGAGATTGAAGGCGTGGACAAGCCAGCCTTCATTTCTGAAGGGTTGTCGCTGTATTTCGTCTAACCCCCGCCATTGTGGCCGGACCCGCCTATCTAGCGAAGCGGCTCCGGCCCACATTCAAAGCTTGAAGCTAACCGTCACCATGGCGGCAGCCGCACCTAGCAACACCACGTCACTCGAAACTCGGCCATAAGTAGCCTCCAGGGAAGGGATAATCACCGGCGCAACACCAAAACGGTTGAGTGGAATCTTGTCTCTGTACTCGCCCTTGTAACCTTCCAGCAGTCCCCCCGTCAGTTTCAGGTGAAATGCTGACTGCCCCAGTGCGAAACGCTTACCGTAATAAACATAGTTGGCGCGCTCACCAAAAGAATGTTTAAAGGTTGCCGCTCCCCACAAAGTGGCGTCAGGCAGATGTCGCTCCAAGCAGATCAACTGCTGATGGTTATTATGGTCCGGATCGGGCGAATAATGCACCGTGTAAACACTGGTTTGCACGCTCCAGAAAGCGTCCTGCACATCCCGGCTATCCGCCGCCCATGTCGTCAGTGGCAACCCTGCCGCCAAAAGAACAACGACACCATTTAGCGCAATCTTTAGCTCGCTCACATTATATCCCGCATCATTCACCCCACCGAGCAAGCAACTGCTGGGGGATATCCAGTTGATTGAGAATGCGCGCAACCACGAAATCGACCAAATCAGCCACCGAAGCCGGGTTATGGTAGAAGCCCGGACTGGCCGGAAGAATGACCGCACCCATCTGGCTAAGCTTGAGCATGTGCTCAAGGTGAATAGTTGAGAACGGCGCTTCACGCGGCACCAGAATCAACTTACGCCGCTCTTTCAAAGCCACGTCTGCCGCGCGTTCGATCAGATTATTGCTCGCGCCGGTCGCGATCGCCGACAACGACCCGGTGGAACAAGGGCATACCACCATGGCGCTCGGCGCGCCCGACCCAGAGGCAACCGGAGCCATCCAGTCCTGCTTGCCATATACCCTGATCTGTCCCGGCTTGGCGGCAAAGCGCTCAACTAAGAAAGCTTGCAGGGCCTGTGGCTTGGCGGGCAACTGCCACTCTGTCTCGGTAGCCACAACCAGTTGCGCGGCCTGCGATATAAGAAACGAAACCTCCACACCTGCTTGTACCAGGCACTCCAGTAATCGCATTGCGTACTGAGCACCAGAAGCGCCCGTCACCGCCAGCGTTACCCGCTCAACCATGACGAACCTCCAGGGCTTGTACCAGTTTCTGATGAATACCACCAAAGCCGCCATTACTCATGATGACGATGCGTGTCTGCGGCGTAGCGCTATCGACTACCTGCTGCACGATGGCATCCAGATCGGTCATCACCTGCGCCGGCACCGGACTAGCCTGCACCACCGGCTCGAGCGACCAATCCAGGCCAGCAGGCTGATACCAGATCACCTCGCTGGCATCACTTACACTGGCCGGCAGCGCCTGCATGTGGCTGCCCAGGCGCATGGTGTTGGAGCGCGGCTCGATAATCGCGATCAGGCGCTGATCACCGATCTGCGCACGCAAGCCAGCGAGTGTCGTCGCGATGGCCGTAGGATGGTGCGCGAAGTCATCGTAAACGGTGATTTCGTTGATTTCCGCCAGTTTTTCCATGCGTCGCTTGGCGTTACGAAAACCGGCCAGTGATGCAATACCCTGCGCCGGCGTAACGCCCACGTGCCGCGCGGCCGCCAGCGCAGAAAGCGCGTTGGCTACGCTGTGTTGGCCGGTTTGCTGCCATTCAGCGACGCCCTGCAGCTCACCGTCCAGCCAAACCTCAAACTGCGAGCCATCCGCTTTTAATAACTTCGCCTGCCAATTGCCGTCATCGCCGGTTGTTTGGCACGGTGTCCAACAACCCATTGCAATCACTCGATCCAGCGCCGCCACCCCTTGCGGGCGAATAATCAGCCCGCAAGCCGGTACCGTTCTGACCAGATGATGGAACTGGCGCTCAATCGCTGCCAAATCAGGAAAGATATCCGCATGATCGAACTCAAGATTATTCAGGATCGCGGTACGCGGGCGGTAATGGACGAACTTGGAGCGCTTATCAAAGAAGGCGCTGTCATATTCATCAGCCTCCACCACGAAAAACGGCGTATCGCCCAGCCGTGCCGAGAGACCAAAATTTTGCGGCACTCCCCCAATCAGAAAGCCCGGCGCCATGCCCGCATCTTCCAGCAACCAGGCCAGCAAGCTCGAAGTAGACGTCTTGCCATGAGTGCCGGCGACCGCCAATACCCAGCGCTCCTGCAGCACATAACGCGCCAGCCACTCAGGCCCCGAGACGTAGGGCATACCTTTATCCAGCATGTACTCGACTGCCGGATTACCCCGACTCATGGCATTGCCGACAATCACCAGGTCTGGCGCCGGCTGCAGGTGGGCAGGATCATAACCTTCCTGCAAGGCAATACCCTGCGCCTCCAACTGGGTACTCATCGGCGGATACACATTGGCATCCGAGCCACTCACCTGATGCCCCAGCTCGCGCGCCAGCAGCGCCAGCGAGCCCATAAACGTACCGCAAATACCCAGAATGTGCAGATGCATTGATTAGGCCTTGTACCCTTTTGATCGATCGACAACCCGCAACACAGACAGTCGCAGGGCCGAGAAAGTTGCGCCTTTGAGCGCCACACTGTTTATTGGCCGATACTATCACGACCGGCCAAGTGGCAGGGGTTACAGCCTGATTGTCATGCAACCGGGACGGCTTTGGGCTATCATTCGCCCATCTGTCCGCACCGCTTTACGCAGTTACTACGCCGCGCCCAGAGGCGCGTCGAAGCAACGGACCTGCGGCAAACATCTTTTTAGTCTCTACACATGGAGTACGCATGACCGTCAAGAACGCTTTTTATGCCCAGTCGGGCGGTGTTACCGCTGTTATCAATGCATCTGCCGCTGGCGTGATCGAAACAGCCCGCCAACACCCCGACCAGATTGGCACGGTCTACGCCGGTCGCAATGGCATCATCGGCGCCTTGACCGAAGAGCTCATTGATACCAGCCTGGAGTCGGTAGACGATATCGCCGCCCTGCGTCACACCCCGTCTGGCGCCTTTGGCTCTTGCCGTTACAAACTGAAAAGCCTGGAAGCCAATCGTGCCGAGTACGAACGTCTGATCGAGGTATTCAAAGCCCACAATATCGGCTACTTCTTTTATAACGGCGGTGGCGACTCAGCCGACACCTGCCTCAAAGTTTCCCAGTTAGCGGAAACCCTGGGCTACCCAATCCAGGCCATCCACGTACCCAAGACCGTCGACAACGATCTGCCAATTACCGACTGCTGCCCCGGTTTTGGCTCCGTTGCCAAGTACGTAGCCACCTCTATTCGCGAAGCAGGCTTTGACGTTGCGTCAATGGCCGCCACCTCGACCAAGGTGTTCATCCTTGAAGTCATGGGCCGCCATGCCGGCTGGATTACCGCCGCCTGCGGCCTGGCTAATGAAGGCGAAGGTCAGCCACCGCACATTTTGCTGTTCCCGGAAATCGAATTCGACCAGGCCGCGTTTCTTGCTCGCGTCGACGAGTGCGTAAAAAATCACGGCTACTGCGTTATCGGCGTATCTGAAGGTATCAAGAATAGTGCTGGCAAGTTCCTCTCCGAGTCCGGCCTGACCGATGCTTTCGGTCATGCTCAATTGGGCGGCGTAGCCCCCACCATCGCCAAACTGGTACAAGAAGAACTGGGCTATAAATATCACTGGGCGGTAGCAGACTACTTGCAGCGCTCAGCACGCCATATCGCTTCCAAGGTAGATGTGGACCAGGCTTACGCATTGGGTCAGGCCGCAGTGAAGATCGCGCTGGAAGGCAAAAATTCGATCATGCCGGCGATTCGACGCTTGCAGGACGCGCCTTACGAATGGGATATCATCGAAGCACCACTGAAAGATGTGGCCAACGTCGAGAAATTCATGCCCCGGGACTTCATCACCGAAGACGGCTTCCATATTACCCAGGCCTGCCGCGACTATCTCTCACCATTAATTCAGGGTGAAGACTTCCCGCCATTCAAAAACGGTATGCCGCATTACGTTACGCTCAAGCGCCAAACGGTCGCTAAAAAGCTGCCCCCCTTCACGGTTTAACGTCTTTGCGTAAAAAACCGCCGCAACCCGCTTTGGGTGCGGCGGTTTTTTTTGGGTGCCTGATTGCAGATTGTCTCATGCTGATGCAGGATGAAGTGATCGACCAAAGAAAACCTCATAGCCATTTAATGACCAATTGTGGGTAACCGTATGCGCATAATTCAGGCAGATGTAGACCGCCTAGATGAAATAACGCCCCTGTTCATCAAGTACCGCGAATATTACGGGCAACTGCCCAAGCCCGAGGCCTCACGCCGTTTTTTAGAAGCCAGGTTGATACACGAGCAGGCGATCATCCTGATAGCAGAAGACGAGGACACCGGCAAAGCCATGGGGTTCTGCCAGTTCATTCCCAGCTTCTCGGCGCTTACGCTCTCGGCAGCCTGGGTCCTCAAAGGCATCTATGTCACCGAAGAGGCGCGCCGGCAGCTGGTTGCTGACCGACTGATCAACCATGCCAAGGAATTGGCCAAAGCGGCGGGCGTTGATCGCATGACGGTCATGACCGGCGAAGATAATATGGCGGCGCAAAGTCTGTATCGCTCCCTCGGCTTTAGTAATGATCACGACTTTATGTATTTCGCGCTCAAACTCAGCTGAGAACCGTCGGCCGGAGGCAATCATGGCCGGCCGATGTCTCGCGCGAGCATTTGCTCGTCTAAGACCAAGGTACACTGGGTTTTGCTTGGTATCGTCGGCCTAAGCGCCTATAATGCCGGCCAGTTTTCAACTATGGCCGAATCAGGTAAACCATGAGCTACGACCAGATCCCCGCAGGCAAAGACATTCCCAACGACATTTACGTCGCCATTGAAATTCCAGCCAATCACGCGCCGATCAAATATGAGATCGACAAGGACAGCAGCACACTGTTCGTTGACCGTTTCATGGCGACGCCGATGTTCTACCCGGCGAACTATGGCTACATCCCCAATACTCTGGCCGACGACGGCGACCCGCTCGACGTGCTAGTGGTTACTCCGCATCCCGTTGCGCCAGGCGCTGTCATTCGCGCGCGCCCGGTTGGCGTGCTGCACATGACCGATGATGGTGGTGGCGATGCCAAGGTAATCGCGGTACCTCACGACAAACTGAGCACTCAGTACCGTGATATTAAAGAATACACTGATCTGCCTGAGCTGCTGATCCAACAGATCAAGCACTTCTTTGAACACTACAAAGATCTGGAAGCAGGCAAGTGGGTCAAGATTGACCGCTGGGGCAACGCCGACGAAGCCCGTGCGGAAATTGTTAAGGCTGTAAACGCTTACCAAAAATAAGCGTTTCGCCCTGTTAAAAAGCCGGCCACAAGCTGGCTTTTTTTATGCCCGTGCATCAGCCTTGTATCCCCTCTGCCCGGATTACCTGCATGACCGACCGTTACTTCGATCAGATTGGCGCTCACTTTGCGCGCAAAATCTACGCCAGCCCCAAAGGCGCTATTCGCCTTGCGGTGCTGACCCGCGACCTTGAGCAATGGATGCAGGGGTTGAGCAGCAATGACCGGCCGCTGCGCATCCTGGATGTAGGCGCAGGCCTGGGCCATGTCAGCGAATGGTTGCTGTTGCGCGGACATCACCTAACGGTCAGCGAGCCCTCACAGGAAATGCTCGAGGCTACCCGCGAAAGGCTCGAGTCGATAACAGCCGCGTCCAATGTTACTTATCTGCAATTGCCACTGCAGGCACTACCGCAACGTTCAGAGCAGTACGACTTGGTAATCTGCCATGCGGTACTGGAATGGTTAGCCGACCCCGCCGCCGCTCTGCAGCTGCTTTCGCAGCTAGTCGCACCATCAGGCGCTATTTCACTGGCTTTCTACAACCGTGACGCGCTGGCCTACAAGAACCTGATCAAGGGCCAATTCCATAAGTTGAGAGCCAACCAGTTGGCCGGACAGGGAAAGCGCAGCCTAACGCCGCAGCAACCACTGGACCCACGTGAGATGGCGCTATGGAGTTCTGCAGCACAACTCTCGATCAATGCCAGTAGCGGTGTGCGCGTTTTTTATGACTACATGCCCGAGCCATTCAAGAGCCAGTCCAGTCTCGAAGACCTGATAGATCAGGAGCTGCATTACAGCCAACACCCGGCCTATAGTCACCTTGGCCGCTATCTGCATTGGTGGCTACAACCAGCACCCCGTTAGCCGTTCTCCACACGGTTGCGTCCATTACCTTTAGCAGCATAGAGTGCCGCGTCAGCGCGCTCGACCAGGTCGTCAATATCATCCGCAAGCGGATCGCTACCAATCGCCGTTCCCAGGCTGATGGTGACCGCAAGACGCTGCCCGTCCACGACAAACTCACTGTCGCAAAAAGCCTTCCGAACGCGCTCAGCAATGGCAACCAGTTCCGTTTGACTCTCGACCAGCGCCAATACCCCAAGCTCCTCACCACCCAAGCGAAATGCAACGTCGTCGGGCCTTATCGCCGCAGTCAAGCGCTGCCCCACCTGCACTAAAACGTCATCGCCGATACCATGGCCATGCTCATCGTTTATCCGCTTGAAAAAATCCAGGTCGCCGTAAATAAAGCCCACCTGCAAAGAGTCACGAACAGCCCGTCGGTGCCATGAAGGCGAAATCTGCTGCAGCGCCTGACGATTCCACAGCTGTGTCAGGGGATCAATCAAGGCTCGTCTTTCCGCATGACCCAAAGCCTCCAGCAATCCCTGCTTTTCGAACCTGAGCTGATGTGCGGCAAAAAGCCCCTCTATCAGCTTCGCAAAGTCTTTCATTAGCTGCATCTGCTCATCCGTCAGCGTATGCGGCTGGGGGTCATTCAGGCAAAAGGTGCCAATACGACTACCATCCGGCGCATGCAAGGGCATACCGGCATAGAAACGCACTTCAGGCGGTCCGACGACCATCGGGTTGTCGGCAAAGCGAACATCCTGCAGCGCATCGTTAACCACCATGAGCTCATCGCTGAGGATAACGTGCCCGCAAAAAGAGGTAGACCTGGGACCTTCCAGAGAAAGAATACCGATACGAGACTTGTACCATTGCCGTTCAGAGTCTATCAGGCTGACCAACACGCCCCTTACCCCAAACGCACTTTTGGCAATACGCAACAAGGCGTCCACATAAGGATCCGGCGGCGTGTCCAGCAAGAAGAGTTCGTGCAGCGCGGCCAGCCGCGACACTTCATCAGCAGGTAGATCAGGCTCAATCATCAATAGCTCCTCTAGTACCCATAGCATAGCCTCTCATCAGCGAATCACCGCTGTGAGTATCAGACTATCCAGCGGTCGCGCCGCCACAGATACACAAACCAGCCCCCCAGCAGTATCGAACGCAGCCACATGAAACAGAAAAAGCCTAGCCATACGCCATGGTTGCCCAGTCCTTGAAGACTCCAGGCCAATGGCAGATACAGCAGCAGAGCTGCCAGCATAGCGTTACGCATGGCGCGTGCGCGAGAAGCTCCGATAAACAAGCCATCCAACAAATAGCTCCACACAGCAGCTAGCGGCATAACCGCCATCCAGGGGAGGTATATCGACGCTTGACGTCTGACGTCAGGCAAATCGGTAAGCAAGCTGATGATCGGCTGACCCAACAGTAGAAACAGCAGCACAAAAATGCAACTGAGCACTAGCGACCATAACGTCGCCACCACCAACACCTTGCGCAGTGCTTGTGGATCTCGCCGACCAAGCGCATGTCCACCCAAGGCTTCCAGCGCGTGTGCTAAACCGTCAAGGCCATGCGAGGTCAGCAAAAGAAAATTGAGCAGCACCGCGTTGGCGGCAACCACTTCGTCACCCAACCGCGCGCCCTGTACAACCAACAGATAGAAAACCGACTCCAGCGCCAGGGTGCGAATGAGAATATCGCGATTTACGCGAATCAACGGCGCAGCACCTTGTAGACGCAGCGCCTGCAGCCAGGCAAACCGGCCCGGGTAACGCAACAGGACTGGACGCAACAGAAAAAGCCCCAGCAGCAGGCCGAGACAGTCGCTAAACACCGTAGCCCAAGCCGCGCCAGCCACACCCCATTGCAAAACGACTACCAGCAGCAGATCCAGCAGCACGTTACTCAGGTTGACCGCAAGCAGAAGTAAAAACGGGAAGCGACTATTCTGAGCGCCAATAAACCAGCCAATCAAAACAAAGTTGGCCAGAGCAGCGGGTAGACTGTAAAGCCGGATGCCGACGTAAAGCCGCGCTTGATCGAGCAGCGCCTGGCTGCTATCCAGAAAATACAGCCCCATATCAATCAATGGCTGTTGCAACAGCCAAACAGCCAGAGAGATCAGCAACCCCAACCAGAGCGGCTGAAGCAGCACGCGGCGCAGCGTCGTGCCATCTTCCGCACCACAGGCCTGCGCGGCGAAGCCGGTAGTGCCCATACGAAGAAAGCCGGCAGCCCATAGAACGAACGTAAAAAGAGTACTACCAACGGCCACACCGCCAAGAAAGTGGGCACCGTCAAGGTGGCCGACAACCGCCGTATCGACCAGACCAACCAGGGGCACGCTGATATTGGACAGTATCATCGGCAGCGCGATAGCCCAGACCCGTTTGTGGGTAGGCATATCGCGCCATAGCGTCAATAGGTTACCGCGCTGCACCACGCGCTAGCCACCGGCTCGCTTAACCCTGAAACCCTCGAGCGTAAGCAACTCAACCAGTAACTCGGCCTTGTCTCCCTGAATTTCGATCACACCATCCTTGACCGAACCACCACAGCCACAGCGATTCTTTAGTTTCTTTGCCAGTGTTTTCAGCTCATCAGCAGCGAGCAGCACACCCGACACACTGGTAACGGTCTTACCACCACGCCCCTTGGTCTCGCGCCGCACACGCACAACACCATCGCCCTCCGGCACGGCTGGCTCGGCGCAACGGCACTCAGCCTGGGGCTGACTGCAATCCGGGCACATACGTCCGGTCTCGGTTGAGTAGACCAGGCCACCCAAGGCCTGCAGGCCATTCTTTTTCATCATGCTATTCCACAGAAATTTGTTTCAGCAACCGCTGCAGGGCATCCAGCGAGTCTGGCGCATACTGTTCGCCGTCACGCTGCCATTGACTATGCGGATCTATCCAGCGCACATCCTGCACTTCTTCAGGCTGCAAAACCAAAGGACCGTCCCAGCAACAGCTGAACACACCCGCCCAAAGCCGGCTGTCGGAGGATTCGAAATAAAAGCGCAGGTGCTCGGTCAACTCGACACCAAACACGCCCAATTCTTCAGCCAACTCCCGTTCAGCGCCTTGCGCATAACTCTCACCCGCTGCCACCACACCACCTGCCGCAACATCCCAAAAGCCCGGATACAAACGCTTGTGGTTGGTACGTTGATGCAGGCAGAGCTGGCCGCTGGAATTGAATACAAAAATAAAGGTGCAGCGGGTAATTAGCCCGCGCACCTGCGCGTCACCACGACTCACTGCACCTAGCGGCCGGTCGTTCTCGTCAACATAGGTTACGAGCTCCGCCGCAGATGCCGCGAGATACGCCTCTATTGCCGATTTATTCACTGACTAGCCCTGTTCAAGCAACCGACGCAGGTCGATCATCGCTGCGTTTGCGCGTGACAAGTAATTAGCCATTACCAGTGAATGGTTTGCCAGTACACCGAAGCCGCCACCGTTCAGCACCATGGGACTCCACAGCGTTTCCTGAGTTGCTTCCAGGTCACGAATAATCTGTTGCAGGCTGATCAACGCATTCTTTTTCGCCAGCACGTCGTGAAAATCATGCTCGACCGCACGCAGCAAATAGACCAGCGCCCAAGAGGTACCGCGCGCCTCATAGAACACATCGTCGATTTCCAGCCAAGGAGTCGTGTTACCCAGCTTGCCGCCTTCGATCAAAGGTGCACGTCCGACACTAGCGGACAGACGCTGCGACAGAGATCCCAGCCGCGTGCTGACATCACCTACCCAGCTCGCCAAATTATCGGCACGAGCATAAAACTGAGCATCGCCCTGGTGCAGACGGGTGATATAGCTTTCCAGCTGCTTCATGCCCTTGCGGTATTCACTCTCGCTGGAGGGAAACATCCAGCGGTTGTTATTGGTGCTGAACAGAGGCTCTGCCTTGGCCAGATTGGCATCCTCAGTCGACTGCGACTGCGAGCGCGCCATATCTCGGCGCAGCGCACGACTCATATCACGCACCTGAACCAGCACCCCAAACTCCCAGCTCGGCATATTGTCGAGCCATAGTCCGGGTGGAAAACGATCATTACTGAGATAGCCGCCGGGTTTATTCAACAATTCAACCATGAGCGAGTCCAGCGTGCGCGCGGTGTACTCCCCGGTCACCATCTGGTTTTGCTCGGGACTGGCAACCAAGGGGCCGAGATCAGGTTCACGACTCCAATACCAACCTACCACCAGGCATATCAGCAGATATACCAGCAGGACCACCAAAACGATCTTACCGACCATCGAACCGGTCATGCTGCTATCGCCACTCAGCTCCGTGCGCTTTCCGAATCTCATGTCTGCACTCCTGTTTCAAATCTGCACCCAGCATATCACGGGCGGATGCGGGCGAGGCCAGTACGACCGCCGAACAAGCAAGGCATATAGCCATCATTCATCAATCTGCAACACAAATGACATTATGCTCGCAGGCTCGCCCATCCCCACTCCAGCATCAGCGGGTCTGCCATGCGCCTAAAAACACTCACCTTTCTTAACACCGGATTGCTAGTCGCTGTAGGTATAGCCCTAGGCGCAAGCCTCTGGTGGTCACAAAACGCGCTGAAAGCACCCTACGGGCTGATGGACACCTACTTGAATATAGTCGCTCAAGTACAAAGCCTGCAGCGCGACACCGAAGCTTACCGCCGCAGCGGTGATGCATTGCGTCATCAGCAGGCGCAAAACACCGCGACCGAACTGGCAAACAGCCTCCTGCAGTTGCCTGCCCGCATCCGCCAGCCACTGGAACAACCGCTTGCCGATTTCACCACATTTGTCGGTGGCGACCTGCTCGCCGTGGGCAAGCTGGCCGGCGACCCACAAGCCTTGCTGGTGCAGGCCGAACGGGAAATACTGGGCGAACTACACAACCTGACCCTTTACGCCAATGCTAGCGCGCTGGAAAACAACCGACAGGCGCTGAACTACATCAGAATACTGGATAATCTGCAGCACGACCTGCTGCGCATCAGCCTGGCCCGCGCACGCCTGTTCAGTCAGGACGACCCATCGCTGCTTGAGAACCTGAAGCGCCTAATAGCCGGAGCACAGAAAGAGGTGCAAGAGCTTCAGACCTTGCCACTGCTGGGCGTCGTTAGCGAAAGCGATGACAACCAAGACCCCTTCGCCTCCCTGCTGGGCATAGACAGTAGCGTCAAAAGCACCCAGAGCGACCCCGGAGAAGACTACAAAAGGGCGTTGACCTCCCTGCTGGCACGATATCCCACTGAGCTTGAGCGCACCGGCGAGTTGATTGCACAGCGCGCCAGACTACAGGACATAACCCGCCAGCAAATCACCAAGCTGCAGGAAGGCGCCGACCTTATCCGTCCGGCGCTGACGGCCGAACGCGACAGCATTACTCATCAGATACGTAATGTGCAGCTTGCCATCATCGCTCTTATTATTGTCATTGCACTCATCATCGACCACATCCAGCGCTCTGTCGCTCGCGCCATAAACCATTTCGCACCAGCGCTGACTACCTTCGCCAGCGGCGACTTGCGCGAACCGGTACAAACCCAGAGCAAAACCAGCGAACTGGTGCAGCTGGAGCTCTCGGCCAACCAACTACGCAGCTACCTGATCAACTTGGTCACCACAATCAATCAGCAGGCTGAGGCGTTGAGCGGCACCAGCTTGCATTTGCAGCAGCTCTCTGCCGCAACCCATGACCGCGCGGCTCAGCAACAACGGGACACTCAGGAGATAACGCAGGATATTGGCAGCATGGAGGACGCTGTACGCTTGGTAGCGACTAGCGCTGCCGAGAGTGCCGAACTGGCCCGCTCCGCCAACCAGGAGGTGCATGATGGCCAAGAAGTTATTGGCGGCACCATAGTACAAATGCAGCAGCTGGTCGGTGACGTGGAAGCCACTGCGAGTACGATTGATCGTATGGTCAGCGAATCCGAGACCATAGGCAGCGTGCTGCAGGTCATTCAGGGAATCGCAGAGCAAACCAATCTATTGGCGCTGAATGCTGCCATTGAGGCCGCGCGTGCCGGTGAAGCGGGCCGTGGCTTTGCCGTGGTTGCCGACGAGGTCAGGCAACTGGCCAGACGCACAGCCGGCTCCACCCAGGAAATCCAACAGTTGATTGAGAGCCTGCAAAACGTCGCCCGGCAATCAGCCAGGCAAATGACCGCGCAGGTACAACACGCCCAACATACTGCCCAACAGGGCCAGCGTGCAGAAGCCGCCCTGAATAACATCGTGCGCGTAATACTGCGCATCAGCGAACTAGCCGAGCACATCGCAAACCACACTGATACCCAGTCAGACCAGGTGCGCACCATCCGTGAAAACAGCCAGCAAATTCGCCAGCTAACCGAGCAAAACCTGAGCATGGTGGGCGAGACCCAAAAGCACACTCAGCAGATCGGCCTGCGCAGTGATGCCCTGGTATCTGCCGTATCCGGGTTTAAAATCTGAGCGCTGAAGGATTCAGCAACGAATCCTTCAGCGCGCGCGGCCACCCGCCCTTTCCCCCGGACCAACCAGCCATTATGATGGCTGTCCCTTATTTGGCCGGGTGCACGATGCGACTGTTCCGTTTTTTCATCCTGCTGTGTCTGCTAGTAGCGGGCAACGCGCAGGCAGCGTTCCCGAACACATCCAGCAACGCCTCTGGCTCGCTGACCAGCTCCTTTCAAGGCAGCAGCAACCAGGCCGACTTCCTGCCAGTACATGAAGCCTTTCGACCCGGTTTGCTGGATGCCAACAACCAGCAGATTCGCGTCATATTCGATATAGCCCCCGGCTACTACCTCTATCGCCACCGTCTGCATTTTACCCTGCACGGCGCGGAGCTGACGCCCCAGCTACCCGAGGGAAAGCACAAAACTGACGAGTTCTTTGGCGACGTAGAGGTGTATTACAACCAGCTTGATGTAGTGCTCGACGTCAGTGCGCTGGCAGCAGGCGCCAATCAACTCACTGTGGGCTTTCAGGGCTGCGCAGACGCCGGACTCTGCTACCCACCCGAAGTCGTTACCCTGGAGCTGCCGGACTCTGGCGCCGCCAGTACCTCTGACTCAAGGGTGACAACAATCGGCTTTAGCCAACTCCTGGACCAGGAATCCGGCGGACTGGCCTTGCTGCTGTTTTTTGTCGCGGGTCTGGGGCTGACATTCACTCCCTGCGTACTACCCATGCTGCCCATTTTGTCGAGCCTCGTGTTGGGACGCGCAAGCATCAGCCGTGGCCGCGCACTTACCCTGGCGCTGGCCTATGTGCTCGGCATGGCAGTCACGCTAGCCATTGTTGGTGCCCTGATTGGCAGCTTCGGTGCAGCGCTGAATATACAAGCCCGCCTGCAGTCGCCTTGGGTTCTCGGCGCTTTCGCCGCCTTCTTTGCCCTCTTTGCCCTGGCCATGTTCGGTCACTTTGATCTCAACCTTCCGCGTTTTCTGCGCGAGCCCCTTGAGCGTATGCATCACCGTACCCAGGGTGGCTCGCTGGCCGGAGCGGCAAGCATGGGCGTGCTATCCACCTTGGTGGTATCACCCTGTATCTCGGCACCGCTGGCTGGCGCACTCGTCTACATCAGCACTACCGGCGATGCGCTGGGCGGTGGCTTCAAACTCTTCGCTCTCGGCTTGGGCATGGGCGTTCCATTGCTACTGGTCGCCCTGTTTGGCAGCGCCTTATTGCCACGCTCCGGCCCGTGGCTGAACACGGTGAAACATCTGTTTGGCTTTGGTTTGCTCGCAGTCGCTATCTGGCTGCTGGAACGCTTACTGCCAGGCACCCTGAGTTTGGCGCTCTGGGCGGCGCTAGCTGCCGGGCTGGCCGTACGTATCGGCTTATTCAGCGCCGACCATGGCAACCACCTGCGACGCACGCTCGCCCTACTGGTAGCACTCTATGCCAGCGCCGCGCTATTCGGCGCGCTCGCCGGCGGTGAAGACCCACTGCGCCCGTTACAGCCCTTCAGCGGAGCCTCAGACAATAAAGTCAGTACTGACTGGTTCGTCACTGTCGACGACCCTGCGCAGCTCGACCAAGCGTTGCGCACTGCGGCCGCGCAACAACAGCCGGCCATCATCGACGTTTATGCTGACTGGTGCATCAGCTGCAAAATCATGGAGCGCGAGATATTGAGCCAGCCTGACGTACGCGAAGCGTTGAAAGGCTACGCCCGAATCAAGCTCGACCTGACTGAGAACACAACAGCGCAGCGCACCTGGCTCACTGACCATCAGCTCTTTGGCCCTCCGGCCTACCTGTTTTTCAGCCCTTCTGGCAGCGAACTGACTGACCTGCGAATTCAGGGTGAAGTAAACAAAGCTGAATTCATGGGTGTACTGCAACAGGCCGCCTCCGGCAACATTACGCCTTAATGCGGGCATCATGCTGGCATTTGGTGCTAACCTTCAGGTTATGGACAGTGCAATCTGTTTCCGGCAAACTGCCGACTAACTCACTGACTGCCTAGTCACACGGACTCAGCAACGGAATAAACGTTAATGGCCAGCATACTGGTCCTGCATGGACCCAACCTCAATCGCCTCGGCAGCCGCGAGCCCGGCGTCTATGGCGCCACTACGCTGGAGCAGATCAACCAGCATCTGCGCGAATTTGCCAGCCAACGCGGCCACCATCTGCTGAGCCTGCAAAGCAACGCCGAGCATGAATTGATCGAGCGTATTCACGCCGCCGGCGATGAGGCCATCGACTTCATCCTGATCAATCCAGCCGCGTTTACACACACAAGTGTCGCAATACGTGACGCATTGCTCGCAGTGAGCATCCCATTTATCGAAGTTCACTTATCCAACGTGTATAAACGCGAACCTTTCCGTCATCACTCCTATTTTTCGGACGTTGCCGAAGGCGTGATTTGCGGGTTGGGCGCCCAGGGCTACGAATTGGCCCTGCAGGCAGCAATACACAAAATAGAACAATCCTGAATACGATTAACCCTGCTCTGGAGTGCAAGCATCAATGGATATTCGCAAAGTCAAAAAACTAATCGAGCTTCTGGAAGAGTCCGGCATCGACGAGCTGGAAATTCACGAAGGTGAAGAATCCGTTCGCATTAGCCGCCACAGCCAGCAACCCGCTGCACCACAGTATTACGCCGCACCGCCGGTTGCAGCCGCACCTGCTCCAGCAGCTGCCGCCGCGCCAGCTGCACCTGCTGTAGAAGCAGCACCGGCAGAGCCATCCGGTCATCTGGTACGTTCGCTCATGGTCGGCACTTTCTATCGCTCGCCCTCACCGGCCGCTGCCTCTTTCGTTGAAGTAGGCCAGAGCGTCAAAGCTGGCGACGTGCTGTGCATTGTCGAAGCCATGAAAATGATGAACCACATTGAAGCCGACAAGAGCGGCGTGGTTCAGTCCATCCTGGCAGATGACGGCCAGCCGGTGGAATTCGATCAACCCCTGTTCAGCATCGCCTGAGCCCGGCCCGGAGCCTTCGATGCATAAAGTACTAATAGCCAACCGTGGTGAAATTGCATTGCGCGTTATTCGCGCATGCAAGGAGCTGGGGTTGAAGACCGTAGCGGTGCATTCCACCGCTGACCGCGAGCTGATGCACCTGGCAATGGCGGACGAAACCGTCTGTATCGGCCCACCCAGTGCAACTGACTCCTACCTGAACATTCCCGCAATCATCAGCGCGGCCGAAGTCACCGGAGCCGATGGCATTCATCCCGGCTATGGCTTCCTGGCTGAGAATGCCGACTTCGCCGAGCAGATCGAGAATTCCGGCTTTACCTTCATCGGCCCCAGTGCTGAGGTTATTCGCCTGATGGGCGATAAAGTATCGGCCATTGCTTCCATGAAGGCGACCGGTGTACCAACTGTGCCTGGCTCAGACGGCCCGCTACCGGAAAATGACGATGAAGAGTGCCTGCGCATCGGTCAACGCGTCGGCTACCCGGTCATCATCAAAGCGGCTGGCGGTGGCGGTGGGCGCGGCATGCGTGTAGTGCACGATGAAGCCGAGTTGATCAAGTCAATCAAGCTCACCCGCACCGAAGCAGGGGCTGCCTTCGGCAACCCGATGGTCTACCTGGAAAAATTCCTCACCAACCCTCGCCACGTCGAAGTGCAGGTGTTGTCTGATGGCCAGGGGCATGCCATTCATCTGGGCGACCGCGACTGCTCTTTGCAGCGTCGTCACCAGAAAATCATTGAAGAAGCACCGGCACCCGGTATCGACGAAAAGGCCCGCGCTGAAGTGCAGGCCCGTTGCGTGCAGGCATGTATCGATCTGGGTTACCGCGGCGCAGGTACCTTCGAGTTCTTGTACGAGAATGGTGAGTTCTATTTCATTGAGATGAACACCCGCGTACAGGTCGAGCACCCGGTGTCCGAGATGGTCACAGGTATCGACATCGTCAAGGAGCAGATCCTGGTGGCCTCTGGCCAACCACTGAGCTTCACCCAGGACGACGTCGTCATTCGTGGCCACGCCATCGAATGCCGGATCAACGCAGAAGACCCCAAAACCTTTATGCCAAGCCCTGGCACGGTTACCTTTTACCATGCCCCCGGTGGCAACGGCGTGCGCGTTGACTCGCACCTGTACAGTGGCTACAAAGTACCGCCCTACTACGATTCTCTGGTCGGCAAGTTGATCACTTACGGTGCTACCCGCGATGAAGCACTGGCGCGCATGCGCAACGCAATCGATGAACTGGTAGTTGATGGCATCAAGACCAACGCACCGCTGCACCGTGAGCTGGTTCGTGATCCTGGTTTCTGTGAAGGTGGCGTTAACATTCACTACCTGGAGCATAAGCTGGGTTTGAAATAGCCCAGTCAGAGGCAAGCAGTACTGCCCCACACCGGGATGCGAAGTATCGCATCCCGGTTTTTCTTTCAGCTTCAAGCTATAAGCTTCCAGCTTTTGAGGTAAATCATGTCCTGGTTGCAACTGCGTCTCGCCATTACCCCAGAGCAGGCCGAACGTCTGGAGGACGAATTACTGGAACTTGGTGCGGTATCGGTAACCTTCATGGATGCCGAGGACCAACCCATTTTCGAGCCAGACCTGGGTACAACCCCGCTCTGGTCCAATACCCATCTGCTCGCGCTATTTGAAGCAGACACTGACTCTGACACACTAATTCAGCACCTCAAGCTGCTGCATCAGGGCGAGCTACCTGCCCATGAGCTAGAGCAAATCGAGGATCAGGACTGGGAACGTAGCTGGATGGATAATTTCCATCCCATGCGCTTTGGTCAGCGCCTGTGGATTGTGCCAAGCTGGCACGCTGCGCCCGAGCCGGAAGCGGTTAACTTGTTGCTGGACCCAGGCCTGGCTTTTGGTACCGGCACTCACCCGACAACCGCACTCTGCCTCGCCTGGCTCGACGGCCAGCAACTAGCCGACAAGCAGATTATCGATTTTGGTTGCGGCTCAGGCATCCTGGCCATCGCAGCCCTGTTGCTTGGCGCAAGTCACGCCGTCGGAACCGATATTGACGTGCAAGCATTGGAAGCTTCCCGGGACAATGCGCAGCGCAACCAGATCGCCGACCAGCACTTCAGCCTTTACCTGCCAGAAGATATGCCCCAGCAACCAGCCGACGTGGTCGTTGCAAATATTCTAGCGGGTCCACTGGTAAGCCTGGCGCCGCAACTCGCCAGCCTGGTGCAGCCCGGCGGACTGATTGCTCTATCCGGTATTTTGGCCGAACAAACCGATGAGATCCTAACGGCTTATCAAGGTTTCTTTGAACTGGACCCGGTCGCCGAGCAGGATGGCTGGATACGTGTTAGTGGTCGTCGCAGGCAGTGACAGCCTGACCCGCTTATAGGCAAAATACCCACTCGAGTCCGTCACACGTACAGGATGTCTGGCACACCATGAGCGAACTGCAGGTAACGCAATGCCCTTACTGCAAAACTCACTTCCGCCTGTCTCAGGAACAACTGAGCGCAGCCGCCGGGAATGTTCGCTGTGGTGCCTGCCTCAAGGTATTCAATGCACTGGATAACAGCGATACCAAAGCGCCTGCAACATCAACGCCAGCCGAGCGTCACAACGCCGCAGGCGAGCTGCTGATTCACGATGACCTCGAGCTGGACGACCTCGACCTGGAAGCTCTGGGGCTGGACGAGTCCATTGTCGAGGAGGTCAACCCGCCACTATCAGCCAGCCGCGAGCCGGAGCAGTCGCGGGCCACCATGGGCACGCAGCAGCCGCAAGCGCCAGAACAAAGAGAACCCGAACAGCAGATCTCACCAATAGTGCCGGATCAATCACCACTCCCTGAACATGACACCACTGTTGGCGAACCCCACAGCAGCGATGACAGCGGGCTGGATCTGCACGACGATTTTCTGGCCATTGCGCCAGCACCAGCGCTGCAAGCACAGAAAACCAGCCCCCCCCCCGCAGAACCCGAAAGCCAGACACATAAAGCCGCGCAAGATACGACTCCAGCCAAGGCACGCCTGCTGCCTCTGCAAGATGAAACAGTGCCCGGCGGAATCTTTATGCGCGGCAAGCCTGCTGGCACACCGGTTGAAAAAGACGACCAGGCAACACTAGAAACAGGTCTCTCGGCTGAGCCCGCGCCAGCAGAACCCAGTGATACTGAAGAGCAACATCAGAGCAAGAGCAGTAAAACCCGCAGCGAACCAAGCCTCGATGGTAACCTAACCCTCCCCGAACTGGAGGACGAGCCACTACTGCTGGATGAAGTCGGATACCCGCCCCGCCGCCGCCAAAGCTGGATCTGGACACCCTTGTGCCTGCTCGCAGTAGTCGCCCTGGTGGCTCAGGCTGTCACCTACAACTTTGATGCCTGGGCCCGCGATGCCCGCTTGCGCCCCATGCTGGAAAGCATCTGCCTGTTGGCTGGTTGTGAACTTCCGGTTCGCGTCGATATTAGCCTGGTTCGTAGTAGTAATTTGCTGGTTCGGCCACATCCCGAATTCCCCAATGCAGTAGCTATTGACGTCATCATTTATAACCGCGCTGATTACCCACAACCTTTTCCTGTTGTGCGCATGACCTTCAGCGACAATCGTGGTGATAGCGTCAGCGAGAAACGCTTTCGGCCAGAAGAATACCTGGGTGGAGAACTGGCCGGGCGTAACCTGATGCCACCACAAACCCCTATCCACATTGCGCTCAGCATGGTTGCTCCCGGCCCCAAAGCAACTAGCTACAACCTGGATTTTCTCAGCCCCTGATCGCCCGCGGCCATAGTTGTTCTTGGCTAATTAGTCAATGCGAAACTGTACAAAAAACAGCCAGATCAGTCTTTAACCAGTCATGCTTTGCAGGTATTATGTTCGCCCTTTTCACACTTCTTATCTGCGACTGAGCCAATGGCTCGGCGCGGGTGAAGTGACTCCGCAGAACAGACAGCCGGACAAGTGACCGGACAGCACAGGGATGGACCTGTAAGTGCTCAGCATTGGACCTTACCAATTACCTAACCCTGTCATTCTCGCCCCCATGGCCGGAGTGACCGACCAGCCCTTTCGGCAGCTGTGCCGCAAGCTCGGTGCGGGCATGGTGGTGTCCGAGATGGTCACCAGCGACAGTCGCCTGTGGGGCACTCGCAAATCACAGTTACGCCTCAACCATACCGGTGAGCCAGAACCACGCTCGGTACAAATCGCCGGTGGCGATGCACAGATGATGGCTGACGCAGCCCGGATGAATCAGGATTTTGGCGCACAAATCATTGATATCAACATGGGCTGCCCGGCAAAGAAGGTCTGCAACAAGGCCGCCGGCTCAGCTTTGCTGCGCGATGAAGCTCTGGTCGCCGAGATCCTCGAAGCCGTGGTAGCCGCCGTCCAGGTACCTGTCACCTTGAAGATTCGGACCGGCTGGGATCAGACCAATCGCAACGGCGTCAATATCGCCAGAATCGCCGAGGCTAGCGGCATTCAAGCCCTGGCAGTGCACGGCCGAACTCGCTCAGAGTTGTACACCGGTCACGCCGAATACGACACCATAGCAGCCATCAAACAGGCCATTTCTATTCCGGTCATTGCCAATGGCGATATCACAACCCCGCAGAAAGCGCGGGATGTGCTGCAGCAAACCGGGGCTGACGCCGTCATGATTGGCCGTGCCGCGCAAGGTCGCCCCTGGATCTTTCGAGAGATTGATCACTTCCTGCGCACCGGTACCCACTTGCCGGCTCCAGACCTCGCGCTTCAGCAATCGATTCTCAGTGAACACTTGGCAGCACTGCACCAGTTCTATGGTGCCGAGCATGGCGCCCGTATCGCGCGCAAACACGTCGGCTGGTATCTGCAAACACTGCCCGGCGCGAGCGAATTTCGCCGCAGCTTTAACGCACTGACCTGTGCAGATCAGCAACACCACGCAATAAATCAGTATTTCAGCCGCCTGCTGGAAGGAGATCTAGCAGCATGAACCTCGAAACCTCTACCTTTTTTGACGGAAATCCCACCGTGAGCAACAGCAGTCCATCCCCCCTTCCTGCCACCGGCAGCGACGAAGCGCGACACCCACGCCCTCTGCGCGACAGCGTAGACGAGGCGTTACGCAGTTACTTTCAGCACCTTGAAGGCCAGGACGTCACCGATGTCTATAACATGGTGCTGTCCGAGGTAGAGGCGCCGCTGTTGGAAAGCGTCATGAACTACGTCAAAGGTAACCAGACCCGCGCCTCCGAAGTGCTGGGGCTGAATCGTGGCACCTTGCGCAAGAAACTCAAGCAGTACGGACTTCTCTAACGCGATGTCCGACTGTGCCGGCTCGACACTGCAGAGCCGGCAGACTCAACCAAATACCCACCACCTTGAAACTGGATCCAAGATGACCGACCAAACCACTCGTCTGCCCGTACGTCGAGCCTTGATCAGCGTGTCCGATAAAACAGGCGTTGTAGAATTCGCCCGCGAACTTAGCGCTCTGGGTGCTGAAATCCTGTCAACCGGTGGCACCTTCAAGCTACTGCGCGAACAGGGCATTGCTGCGGTGGAAGTAGCCGACTACACCGGCTTCCCGGAAATGATGGACGGTCGAGTAAAGACCCTACACCCCAAAATTCACGGCGGCATTCTGGGTCGTCGTGACCTGGACGGTGACGTCATGCAGCAGCATGGCATTCAGCCGATCGATATGGTTGTGGTCAACTTATACCCCTTCGCCGCAACGGTAGCCAAGCCAGACTGTAGCCTGCCCGATGCCATCGAGAACATCGATATCGGCGGCCCAACCATGGTGCGCAGCGCAGCCAAGAATCATAAAGACGTAGCTATCGTGGTCAACGCCGATGATTACAGCAGCATCCTCGACAGCCTCAAGCAAGGCGGTCTGACGTATGCACAGCGCTTCGACCTGGCGCTTAAAGCCTTTGAACATACCGCTGCCTATGACGGCATGATTGCCAACTATCTTGGCACTATCGAGCAGACCCGGGACACCCTGAGCACCGAAGAGCGCAGTACTTTCCCGCGTACCTTCAACAGCCAGTTCATCAAGGCGCAGGACATGCGCTACGGTGAAAACCCGCATCAGGCGGCGGCTTTTTACAAAGAAGCCACGCCCGCCGAGGCCAGTATTGCCACCGCCACCCAGTTACAAGGCAAAGAACTGTCCTACAACAATGTGGCCGATACCGATGCGGCACTGGAGTGCGTCAAGAGTTTCACCAAGCCTGCCTGCGTGATCGTCAAGCACGCCAACCCATGCGGTGTTGCCGTGGTGCCTGACGCCGAAGGCGGTATCAGACAAGCCTATGAGCTGGCCTACGCCACCGATAGCGAATCCGCATTTGGCGGCATTATTGCCTTCAACCGCGAGCTTGATGGCGATACCGCCAAAGCCATTGTTGATCGTCAGTTCGTCGAAGTCATTATCGCGCCGCGCATCAGTGTCGCTGCCCGCGAAGTGGTTGCTGCCAAAGCTAACGTACGCCTGCTGGAATGTGGCGACTGGGCCAGCGAACGTTTGGCTGACTGGGACTTTAAACGCGTTAATGGCGGTCTTTTGGTACAGAGCCGCGACATTGGCATGATCACCGCAGAAGATCTCAAGGTAGTCACTCAACGCGCGCCCACCGAACAGGAAATCAACGACTTGGTCTTTGCCTGGAAAGTGGCCAAATACGTCAAGTCCAACGCCATCGTTTATGCCAGCAAACGGCAAACAGTGGGCATTGGCGCAGGACAGATGAGCCGCGTGAATTCAGCCCGCATCGCCGCCATCAAGGCTGAGCACGCAGGGCTGCAGGTGCCAGGCGCGGTAATGGCTTCAGACGCGTTCTTCCCGTTCCGTGACGGCATCGATAACGCAGCAAAAAATGGCATCAGTGCGGTCATCCAGCCAGGCGGCTCCATGCGTGATGCAGAAGTTATTGCAGCAGCGGATGAAGCGGGTATGGCAATGGTTTTCACCGGCATGCGCCATTTCCGTCACTAAACTCTGAGCCGCAAGCCGTAAGCCGTAGCCGCAAGCGAAACGCCCCAACAGCGCCGCTTGCAGCTTGAAGCTTGAAGCTTGCCGCTCTCTCCCAAGGAGAGAAAAATGAACGTACTGATTATTGGCAGTGGCGGACGCGAACACGCGCTGGCTTGGAAAGTCGCACAGGACAGCCGCGTCGAAAAAGTCTTTGTTGCACCCGGTAACGCCGGCACCGCCATCGAGGCAAAGTGCGAGAACGTCGATATCGACGTATTGGCGATCGACAAGTTGGTGGCATTTGCCCGCGACAATGTCAGCCTTACTATCGTTGGCCCCGAGGCCCCGCTGGTCGCAGGGGTGGTCGACCGCTTCCGTGAACATCAGCTGCCCTGCTTCGGCCCTACCGCGGGTGCCGCACAGCTGGAGGGATCCAAGGCCTTCACCAAAGACTTTCTGGCTCGCCATCAGATCCCGACGGCTAACTACCAGAACTTCACTGAAATCGAACCAGCACTGGCGTACCTGCAGCAAACCGGCGCACCTATCGTTATCAAAGCCGACGGCCTGGCAGCGGGCAAGGGTGTGATAGTCGCCATGACGCTGCAGGAAGCAGAGGATGCCGTACGCGACATGCTGGCTGGCAATGCTTTCGGCGAAGCCGGATCTCGTGTCGTGATCGAAGAGTTTCTTGATGGTGAGGAAGCCAGCTTCATCGTCATGGTCGATGGCGAACATGTACTCCCCATGGCTACCAGCCAGGATCACAAACGCGTCGGTGATGCCGATACTGGCCCTAACACCGGTGGTATGGGCGCTTACTCACCGGCACCGGTCGTAACCAACGCTGTAAACCAGCGGGTCATGGATGAAGTGATCTGGCCTACCGTTAAAGGCATGGCTGCCGAAGGTAACCGATATACAGGCTTTCTCTATGCGGGCCTGATGATAGATACCGCCGGCAACCCAAAGGTAATCGAATTCAACTGCCGCTTCGGCGATCCGGAAACCCAGCCCATCATGCTGCGCCTGCAATCCAGTCTGGTTGAGTTGGTTGAAGCTGCCGAAGCAGGAACACTGGATCAGATTGAAGCACGCTGGGACCCGCGTCCGAGTCTGGGAGTCGTATTGGCCGCCGGGGGGTATCCCGGTAACTACGCCAAAGGTCTGCCAATCACCGGTCTCGATCAGGCAAAGGCCAGCGATGGCAAAGTGTTCCACGCTGGCACAGCGCTGGAAGGCAACCAGGTAGTCACCAGTGGCGGTCGCGTGCTCTGCGCAACCGCGCTCGGTGATGACGTGCTGGCCGCACAGCAGGCAGCCTATCGCCTGGCAGAGCAAATACAATGGGAAGGTAGCTTTTACCGCTCAGACATCGGCTATCGCGCCATCGGGCGGAAGTAATAAGCCAATCAGTCCATGCGGGACACCTTGCTGTCCCGCATGGACCGTTTCAGCGACAAAGACCTTGGTCTATACTGCATCGGTGATTTATTGAGACAGCAAGCACGTTAGCATCATCGCCCAAGGACAGGACATAATCGATTGTGAAGCACATTAGCTCGCTACTGCTCGCTCTTTTCACGGGCCTAGCTTTCACACTCTCGAGCTGGGTTGCCTCCGCTGACGCCATAACGCCTGACTATAAAACCTTCGTCGACCCCACCGGCCAACTCGAGCTGGACGACATACTGTCAAATCGTTACGCCAACCGCTTTATACCCGCTCTCGATGCACCGCTAACGCTGCCAGGCAAAGGCGCAGTGCTTTGGGTCGAACTCACGTTAAGCCAGTCTCAAGACAAGCTCCTCACCGTTAGCAATCCAGCCATCGCGGATGTAGCTGTGTATCGTTTGACCATACAGGGCGCTACTCCTCTGTACCAAACCGGACAACTTGGTTCTCCGGCTGCGCGACCACTGCCTTATAAAGGCCTGGCTTTGCCGCTCGTGCAATTGCCGCCCGAAAGCGTAAAGCTGCTCGTGCGCTTAAGTAACGATTATCCTGTCACCACTCGTATTGGCGTCATCGACGCCCGCAGCGCGGCTTCCGAGCACGCGTTCCAGCAGAGTATTCAGGGGATCCTGATCGGCCTGCTATTGGCGCTGTTCCTGCACGGCGCGCTACAGGGCTCACTCGGGCGCGACCCTTATCACCTGGTGTTGGCTGGCATCAGCCTGATTCTTGCGCTCAGCGGCCTGGACAGCCTCAGCTGGGCCGCAAAAAGTCCCTTTACAGTGCACGGTTACCTCGCTCAAGTGTTGTCACTATGCGCCTATCCCTTGCTCGCGCTACTACTACTAAGTCGCCTACCTACTGAGCACTGCAACAGCGAGCGTAGGGTCGTTGTAGGCTTTAGCGTGGTTGCAACTGTGCTGCTGGCCATCGCTGCAAGTTTCCCGGCCCAATTCCATCTGGCGTCTGATCTACTGCGTTTTGGCTTACCCTTGTTTGGGCTGGCACTGGCCATTCATCTGCGAATGCAGGGGACTCACTTCAACCTGCCCTTCTGCATCGGCCATTTACTGTTGCTGAGCAACGCCCTGGTAGAACATTATCTGGACGACCTTCCATCCTACGCCTACCTGGCTGACATCTTGCTCTGGAGCGGGCTTGTCGCTTATACCTGGAGCCTGTACAAGCGCCTGCAGGGGAAACTGAGCCAGCGTATCCGCCAGCGCCAGGATACCGCCACGGCACAGGCGGAACAGCGTGCCAAAGCCGAGTTTCTTGCCCGTATCAGCCATGAAATACGCACGCCCATGAACGGCGTGCTGGGCATGAGCGAGCTACTGCTGGATACAGCGCTCTCGGCCAAACAGCGCGACTACGTGCAAACCATCCATGGCTCGGGTAATGATCTGCTGAACCTGATCAATGAAATTCTGGATGTCTCACGCCTTGAATCAGGCCAACTGCTGCTAGAAGAGGTCCAATTTGACCTGCATGCACTGGTCAACGACTGTCTGGACATCTACCGCAATAGAGCAGAGAACCAAGGCATAGAACTGATTGGATTCGTTCATCCCGACGTTGCCCGCACTATGCAAGGCGACCCCACACGGCTAAGACAGATCCTGATGAATTTGCTGGCCAATGCCCTGCAATACACCGAGGAGGGTGAAGTCGTCCTGGTAGTGGGCCTGGAACGCAAAGAGCGTGATCAAAGGTTGCGCTTTGCGATTCAAGATACCGGCGTTGGCATGCCGGACGATGCCCGTGAAAACCTGCTGAGCAAGGATCTCAGTACCGCCAGACTGCTGGAGCACTCAGATAATGATGGCTACCTACAGCTGGTGATCGCTCGGCAACTTATCGCCATGATGCAAGGCACCCTGGGGATGAAATACGGCAGCGAGCAAGGCACTGGCACTACCGTCTGGTTCAGCCTGCCCGCAGCCAAGCTTGATAACAGTCTTACCGCAGACCCTAACGGACTCTGCCTGCAGGACCGCAATGTATTGATCGTCGACGATAATGCAACCTGCCGCAAGGTACTGCAGCAGCAAGCTGCCGCTTGGGGCATGCGTAGCCAATGCGCAGCAGGCGGACGGGAGGCTCTGGCTATGCTGCGAACTCAAGCCAACCTGGGCGCTCCGTTCGAAATACTGCTACTGGATCAATCCATGCCCGGGATGAGCGGCGTCGAGCTAGCCACTCGCATAAAGGATGATCCTGTGCTGCACAACGACCTGCTGGTTATCATGCTGACCGGCATCAACCAGGTACCCAGTCGCGTCATTGCGCGTAACGCGGGCATTCGTCGCATCCTCAGCAAGCCCGTAGCAGGTTACACACTGCGCACTACGCTAATTGATGAGTGGAGTCAGCTACGCAATACCTCGGCAGTAGACACAGAACATCACAACGCAGCAGAGCCGACTGCGGCAAAAACGATCGTGGCAGGTGATTTCCGCGTACTGGTAGCGGAGGATAACGCCATTTCCACTAAAGTCATTCAGGGTATGCTGGCAAAGCTGAACGTAGGAGTCAGCAGCGTTGACAACGGCAAACGTGCGCTCGAAGCCACGCAACAAGAGCAGTTTGATCTAATTCTGATGGATTGTGAGATGCCCGAAATGGACGGCTTCACGGCTGCACAGCAGATCCGCGCCTGGGAAGCCAGGCAAGGGAGCCACCCGGTACCCATCATTGCTCTCACCGCCCACATATTGCCGGAACATCGTGAGCGAGCGCGTAAGGCCGGTATGAACGGGCACATGGCTAAACCCGTTGAGTTAAACCAGTTGCGCGAACAGATACAGCACTGGCGCGATCAAAAAGCCAATCAGGCAGCAGGCAGTTAATCTGTCCTGACTGATGCAAACGCCGGCTTAGGATAACCTCCAGCAGCGGCAGCGTAATCACTCAGCCAGCAGTAAAGAATATATGTGTATGTGCGCATGGGAGACCCCTCGTCTTAGACACGGTTCGCGCGGCGCGAACCGGGTATCTGTAAAGACTAGTTGAGGCCACGCAGACAGGCCATTAGATAAGCTGTATAAGCCTGATAGCGATTAGCTTCAGCGCGTCGTGCGGCTGCCCTTGCGAGCACCTTTACGCGCAGCCCCCGTTTCACGCGGCGGCAGCCCGGTGTGCTGGGTAAGCACCCTGCCCGCTTTCTTGCTACCTGTAGGGGTAGAGTTCTTGCGCCGGGCGCTCTGATAGCCTTCTACAGCAGGCTGGAAGGTCGGAATCAACTGCTGCTTACCGTTACCCACCAAATCACTGCGCCCCATTTCCTTTAGCGCCTCGCGCAACAACGGCCAGTTCTTGGGGTCGTGATAACGCAAAAAGGCCTTATGCAGGCGGCGCTGACGCTCGCCCTTGACGATATTCACGCCATCACTCTTGTAGGTCACTTTGCGTAGCGGATTCTTGCCGGAATGGTACATGGCCGTCGCGGTAGCCATCGGCGAAGGATAGAACGCCTGGACCTGATCTGCGCGGAAGCCGTTGCGCTTGAGCCAAAGCGCCAGATTCATCATATCTTCATCGGTGGTGCCCGGATGAGCTGCGATGAAATAAGGAATCAGGTACTGCTCCTTGCCTGCTTCCTTGGAATACTTCTCGAACATCTGCTTGAAGCGGTCATAAGAGCCGATGCCCGGCTTCATCATTTTGGTCAGTGGACCATCCTCGGTGTGCTCGGGAGCAATTTTGAGGTAACCGCCGACGTGGTGGGTGACCAGTTCCTTCACATACTCGGGAGACTCCACGGCCAGGTCATAGCGCAACCCGGAGGCGATAAGAATCTTTTTAACGCCAGGTAGCTCGCGCGCCTTGCGATACAGACCAATCAAGGATGAGTGATCAGTATTCAGGTTCTCGCAAATACCGGGAAACACGCAAGACGGCTTACGACATGCCGCTTCGATCTCCGGGCTCTTACAGGCAATGCGATACATGTTGGCCGTAGGGCCACCCAGGTCGGAAATGACACCGGTGAAACCGGGCACCTTGTCGCGAATCTCTTCTATCTCGCGGATGATAGAGTCGTGCGAGCGATTCTGAATAATTCGCCCTTCATGCTCGGTAATCGAACAGAAGGTACAACCACCGAAACAGCCACGCATGATATTGACCGAAAAACGGATCATGTCGTAAGCCGGAATTTTGGCATCACCATAAGCCGGATGCGGAATGCGCGCATAAGGCAGGCCAAAGATATAGTCCATTTCTTCAGTCGACAGCGGAATCGGCGGCGGCGTGAACCATACGTCGCGATCACCATGACGCTGAACCAGCGCGCGGGCGTTGCCAGGATTGGTCTCCAGGTGCAGCACACGGTTGGCGTGGGCATATAGCACCGGATCACTCTTGACCTTTTCAAACGACGGCAAGCGGATCACCGTATGATCACGCTCCAGACGTGGGTGCGGCAACAGCTGTACAACCTGCACACCCTCGTCGCCTTCATCCTCACTGGGGCCCTTGGCCTGCTCAACCGCACACGCACTGGTGTCTTGGGTGTTCACGTAAGGGTTGATGATCTTGTCGACTTTGCCGGGACGATCAATACGCGTCGAATCCAGCTCAAACCAGTTCTCCGGCGTGTCACGACGTACGAAGGCCGTGCCACGGATATCGGTAATATCCTGAATCAGCTCACCGCGGCTAAGGCGATGCGCAACCTCAACCACAGCACGCTCAGCGTTACCGTAAAGAAGAATATCGGCTTTGGAGTCAATCAGCAGCGAATGTCTAACTTTGTCCTGCCAGTAATCGTAATGTGCAATCCGGCGCAACGATGCCTCGATACCACCGAGCACCAGTGGCACATCCTTGAATGCCTCACGGCAGCGCTGACTGTAAACCAGACTGGCACGATCAGGTCGGCTACCACCCTTGCCACCTGGCGTGTAAGCGTCATCAGAGCGCACCTTACGATCCGCCGTGTAGCGATTGATCATTGAATCCATGTTGCCAGCAGCCACACCAAAGAACAGGTTCGGCTTGCCCAGCTTCATGAAATCATCTTTGCTCTGCCAATCTGGCTGGCTGATGATACCAACGCGAAAGCCTTGCGCTTCCAGCAATCGGCCAATGATAGCCATACCAAAAGACGGATGGTCGACATAGGCATCACCGGTCACAATGATGATGTCGCAGCTATCCCAACCCAGTTGATCCATTTCCTCCCGGCACATCGGCAGAAAAGGCGCCGGACCAAAACACTCGGCCCAGTATCGCGGGTGATCGAACAGTTGCTGCTTGGCCACCGGAATGGTGATCGACATGATTACTCCAGATCCCCGTAGCCGGAATATGAGCCGGGCGCCAGGTTTTCAAAACGGGTGTATTTGCCCAGAAACGCCATGCGTGCGGTACCGATAGGACCGTTACGCTGCTTACCGATAATCAACTCGGCAATACCTTTGTCCTGCGTATCAGGGTGATAAACCTCATCCCGATAAACAAACATGATGACGTCGGCGTCCTGCTCGATTGCACCAGACTCACGCAGGTCAGAGTTGATAGGACGCTTATTTGGGCGCTGCTCAAGCGAGCGGTTAAGCTGCGAAAGCGCGACCACAGGGACGTTGAATTCCTTGGCCAGAGCCTTCAGCGAGCGCGAGATTTCCGAAATCTCGTTAGTACGGTTCTCAGAAGACGCGCCACCGATGCGCATCAACTGAAGATAATCGATCATGATCAACCCGAGATCGCCGTGTTCACGCACAACACGACGAGCCCGAGCGCGCATTTCCATCGGCGAAAGGCCCGCGGTATCGTCGATGAAGAGCTTGCGATCATTCAACATATTGACCGCAGACGTGAGCCGAGGCCAATCCTCATCATCCAAACGACCGGACCGCACTTTGGTCTGATCAATACGACCCAGAGACGACAACATACGCATGATCAGCGAGTCACCTGGCATCTCTAGCGAGAATACCAGCACCGCTTTTTCACTACGCATGACCGCGTTCTCGACCAGATTCATCGCGAAGGTGGTTTTGCCCATAGAGGGACGACCGGCGACGATAATCAGATCGGAGGGCTGCAAGCCTGAGGTCATGTTGTCGAGATCAGTGAACCCGGTCGATAGCCCGGTAATAGAGCCTTCACTGTTAAACAGCGTATCAATACGATCGATCGCCTTGGCCAGCAGCGCGTTAACGCCCTCTGGGCCACCCGTTTTTGGACGGCTTTCAGCGATCGAAAAAATCTTGCGCTCGGCTTCATCCAGCACTTCGCTGGACTGCATTCCCTTGGGGTTGAATGCCGTGTCGGCAATATCACTACTCACGCTGATCAACTGTCGTAGCGTGGAACGCTCACGAATGATCTGCGCATAAGCACTGATATTGGCAACTGAGGGCGTGTTCTTCGCCAGCTGCCCGAGATACGCCAAACCACCGACTTGGTCGTTTAGCCCTTCCTTGTCCAGATCCTCTGCTAGGGTAACCACATCGAACGGCTGATTACGGTCTGCCAGACGTTTCAAGGCCTTGAAGATCAACCGGTGATCATGGCGATAAAAGTCACTTTCGGTAAGCAGCTCAGCCACGCGCTCCCAGGCTGTGTTCTCCAGCATCACGCCACCCAATACGGCCTGTTCAGCCTCAATGGAGTGCGGCGGAATCTTCAACGCGGAGGTCTGTAGATCCAGCTCGGGACGTGCGGAGTATTGCGATTCGGTCATGGACTTGGGCTCAGGACGGCATAGACAAAAACAACAACACGGCGCCTGTCGGAGACAAGCGCCGTGTTGACAAGTCTAACTGCAAAGCGCGGTTAAAGCATCCGAGACCGTAAAGCCTCGAACACGCGCTGCAGCCGCTGTTAGCCAGCGACGACGATCAGCTTGACGGTGGTTTCAACATCGCTGTGCAGTTGCACAACAACATCAAACTCACCGACATTACGAAGCGGACCTTCAGGCAGACGAACTTCGCTCTTCTCGATTTCAACGCCAGCCGCAGTCACTGCGTCAGCAATATCACGAGTACCGATAGAACCGAACAGCTTACCTTCTTCGCCAGCATTGGCAGTGATGGTAACTGACAGATCAGCCAGCTTGGCGGCGCGCGCGTCGGCTCCAGCTTTCTTCTCGGCAGCGATTTTTTCCAGCTCAGCGCGGCGCGCTTCAAAGGCTTCTACGTTGGCTGCAGTAGCCGGAGTAGCCTTGCCAAAAGGCAGCAGGAAATTGCGAGCGTAACCAGCCTTAACAGCGACCTTGTCGCCCAGGTTACCCAGATTCGCGATCTTTTCGAGCAGGATAACTTCCATTGCGATGACCTCTTAAATTCAACCTTGACCGTTTGATTCGTCGTCGCCACCTAAACCGTTTTCCGGTTTCAGGCGAGAGCGGAAATCAAACAGACTATCAATAAACGCCAAAAGCATAATCAGGGGCACTGCTGCTTGCGAGGCAAACAGCAGTGCGACATACATCGCTATCAACCAGGCCAGGCTCAATTGCTTGATACCGACAATGCCGTGTATCAAGGCCAGTCCAGCCAGTAGCAAAGGCACGGTCGAAACCGGCGCCACTACCGCCATGTCGCCAAACTGCGGTGCGACAAAGACCAGCAACAACAGACTGACCGCCATCCAGGGCTTCAACCGCAACTGATGAAATTCCTCGCGAAATCCACCCGGATTAAACAGTCTTGCCTGCCATGCACGAGCCAGAATCAAACTAGCCAACGTCAACAAAGCATGAACAGCGCCAGTCAAACCTGCAAGTATGGGCAACATCAGACTCTGCAGACGGGCCATATCGGCCTCGCTCAAATCCTTACCCAGCTCGCCAAGTACCTTAGGCATCATACCTTGCAGCTCGTTAGCCAGAACCACCATGGGCTCATGCAACATCGCCAACAATATCAGCGCGTATATCAACCCCAAGGGTGCGGCGGCCAATACGACCAGCGACCAATCATTGCGCTCGCGCAACAGACTGGCCAGCAGCGCTGTACCTAACACCAACAACAAGGGTGTAGGATCGCCCAACATCGCCCAAGCCAAAGCCGGTAAACCACCCCAGATTACAACCGGGGCACCTTCCGACAGGCCGCGGCGCAGGATGACCAGCGCCAGCACCACTGCACCAAACCAGAACAACAGGGGAATTGCGACCGACAGACCAACCACTAGGGTTGCCTGCCGACGGCCGCGCATTATGTATTCCGCCAAGCCCTGCATTTGGATCGCGCTTCCTGATTACTTACTTTTGACTACCAATCAACGACCGTGGCCGTCGGTGTAAGGCAGCAGTGCCAGGTAGCGGGCGCGCTTGATAGCAACAGCCAGCTGACGCTGATACTTGGCCTTGGTACCGGTAATACGGCTAGGAACGATCTTGCCGGTCTCGGTGACATAGGCTTTCAGAGTGTTGAGATCTTTGTAATCAATCTCTTTAACGCCTTCAGCGGTAAAACGGCAGAACTTTCTGCGACGGAAAAAACGTGCCATGGCAGCGTCTCCTTAATTCTGGAATGTGAACTGGGAAAACTTACTCGTCGTCACCGTTATCATCGGTGTCGTCGCTGTTATCAGCGTCATCGTTGGAGCTGTTGTCGTCGTTGTCATCGCTGCGCTCACGACGCTCACGACGCTCACCACGACCACTCTCTTCAGACTTGAGCATGTCGGACTGTTCAGTAACCGCTTCATCGCGACGCATTACCATGTTACGGATAACGGCATCGTTATAACGGAAGTTTTCAGTCAGTTCTTCCAACGCTTTAGCGCTGCACTCAACATTCATGAGGATGTAGTGTGCTTTGTGGATCTTGTCGATAGGGTAAGCCAGTTGACGGCGGCCCCAATCTTCCAGACGGTGCATTTTGCCGCCGTCTTCTTCGATCAGCTTGGTGTAACGCTCAACCATCGCGTTAACCTGCTCACTCTGGTCTGGATGAACCAGAAAAACGATTTCGTAATGACGCATAAAAGCTCCTTACGGGTTATAGCCAGCCATCCAAATATGGTCTGGCAAGGAGTGGAACATAGGTTTGGGGCGGCCATTCTAGTGAAGGCGCCTGTCAGAGGCAAGCTAAAAGGGAATTAATTGCAAAACCCGGACCAGAGCATGCAATCCGGGTGCAGATACTAGGCTGGCAAGCGTTGACGGACCGCCTCAAACAAACAGACTCCCGCAGCAACAGACACATTGAGACTGCTCACGGCACCAGCCATGGGCAGACGCGCAAGATAGTCACAGTTCTCGCGGGTCAGACGGCGCATGCCTGCGCCCTCTGCACCCATCACAATCACCGAGGGCACCTTGAGATCAACCTGATAGATAAACTGCTGCGCCTCGCCAGCGGTACCAACAACCCAGAGACCACGCTGCTGCAGCTGCTTGAGCGTGCGCGCCAGATTGGTGACCGCGACCAGAGGTACGGTCTCGGCAGCACCACAGGCAACCTTACGCACCACCGGGGTCAAACTGGCAGAGCGGTCACGCGGCACAATCACCGCCTGCACGCCCGCCGCATCGGCACTGCGCAAACAGGCACCCAGGTTGTGCGGGTCGGTCACACCGTCCAACACCAACAACAAAGGTACACCGTCCAACCGGTCGAGCAAGTGCGTCAGCATCTCCTCTGACCACACCTGACTGGCGGTCACCTCGGCTATCACACCTTGATGCACGCCTTCAGACAGCTTACCCAGCTCATCAGCGGCGACGCGCTGGACAGCAATACTCGCGGAACCTGCTTGCTCCAGCAGCGCCTGCTGCCGCTCATTGAGACGCCCAGACGGCAACAATAGCCGCCTCACCCTTTTTGGGCTGCGCTCCAGCAAAGCCTGCACCGCATGAACACCAAAAACCTGCTCAAGATCGCTCATACCACACTCTCACTCACTGCTTCGGCTTACGCTTGCGCGGACCGCGCGAAGCAGACTCAGTCTTACCGCTGGGCGCCTTAACGTCTCCGGCCGGCTTGGCTGATTTCCGAGGAGCACCTCCAGCAGGCTTGCTGGACGGGCCACGCCCAGCGGACTTGGCCTTCTTCTTGCCCTCGCCCGAGGCCTGACGCGCCTCAGCAAGCAGCTTCTCGCGCACAGCGCGACTGGCAGAGACCTTGCGATCAGGCTCAGGCTGCGACTGATCCGCCGCCATTTCGAAGTCAATCTTGCGCTCATCCAGGTCGACACGAGCCACTTGCACCCGCACAGGATCGCCAAGCCGGAACTTGCGACCAGAACGCTCACCAGTCAAACAGTGATGCACAGCATCAAAGTTGTAATAGTCTGCCGGCAGTGCCGTGATGTGCAGCAAGCCCTCAACGTAAATATCGGTCAGCTCGATGAACAGACCAAAGCTGGTAGCAGCTGTCACCAGACCATCGAATGACTCACCGACTCGGTCCTGCATGAACTCACATTTGAGCCAGCTGACAACATCGCGCGAAGCCTCGTCCGCCCGGCGCTCGTGCTTAGAGCACTGCTCGCCAAGCTCCGTCAGGCGCGCGTGATCATAAGGATAGACTTTTGCCTTGGGCACAACCGGCGCGCCGCAGCGCTTGACCAGATCGGTGGTGCGCCGTGAACGCACGACACTGCGAATGGCGCGGTGCGCCAGGAGATCGGGATAGCGTCGGATGGGTGACGTAAAGTGCGTATAGGCCTCGTAATTCAAGCCGAAGTGCCCTGCATTATCCGGACTATAAACCGCCTGACTAAGCGAGCGCAGCATCACTGTCTGAATCAACTGCGCATCAGGCCGACCTTGCACCTTGGCCAGAACCGCACTGTAGTCTTCCGGTGTGGGATCACCTTTCTTGCGCGTCAAACTCAGACCTTGCGCATTCAAAAACTGGCGCAAACGCTCGACCTTCTCCGCTTGCGGCGCATCGTGCACACGATACAAGCCCGGCAACTCAAGATCCTGCAGGAAGCGCGCAGTCGCCACGTTGGCGCTCAGCATGCACTCCTCAACGATCTTGTGAGCATCGTTGCGAGTAGTCGGCTTGATATCGACCAGTTTGCGATCATCACCAAAGATCATGCGCGTTTCAGTGGTCTCAAAGTCGATGGCACCACGCCCCTGGCGCGCCTTAGCCAAAGCTTTATAAAGCTCGTACAGACTCTCAAGATGCGGCACTACTTCACAATACTCTTCACGCAAAGCCTTGCCTTCACGACTACGGCCATGCTCCAGCATGGAAGACACCTTGTTATAGGTCAGCCGTGCATGCGAGTGGATTACCGCCTCATAAAACTGATAATCAGTGAGCTCACCGGCCTTGGACAGCGTCATCTCACAGACCATCGCCAAGCGATCCACATGCGGATTAAGCGAGCAAAGACCATTGGAGATGGCCTCTGGCAGCATGGGAATAACCTGGCTTGGGAAGTAGACAGAGGTACCGCGCAACTCCGCCTCCTCGTCCAGCGCCGACCCAAGCGGGACATAGTGTGAGACGTCCGCGATGGCGACATAGAGCTTCCAGCCACCAGAAAACAAACGCCAGCCACTGGGCTTATGCGGCTCGCAATAGAGCGCATCATCAAAATCACGCGCATCTTCGCCGTCGATAGTAACCAGCGGCAAATGGCGCAGATCAACACGTTTTTGCTTGTCTTTCTCTTCGACGAAGTCTTTGAGCTTGCTAGCCTCGTCAATAACCGCCTGCGGCCATTCGCTAGGAATATCGTAGCTACGCAGCGCGACCTCGATCTCCATACCGGGCGCCATGTAGTCGCCCACCACCTCAATTACCTCGCCCTGCGCCTGCCGACTCATCGTAGGCCATTGGGTGATACGCACTTCCGCATACTGACCGTGCTTGGCACCCATATTGGCGCCCGGCGGAATCAGCACGTCCTGATTTATTTTTGCATTATCGGCAACAACGAAGCTGATGCCGTTTTCTTCGTAATAGCGACCCACGAGAATTTCATGAGCACGCTCCAACACCTCAACGACCGCGCCTTCGCTGCGACCGCGACGGTCAACGCCGGTAACGCGACCCAGAACCCGGTCACCATCGAATACCAGTCGCATCTGCGAGGGCCCAAGAAACAGGTCTTCAGTCCCCTCATCAGGCACCAGAAAACCAAACCCGTCGCGATGCCCTTGCACGCGACCGCGGATCAGGTCGAGTTTATCGACTGGCGCATACGCGCCCCGGCGGGTGTAAATAAGCTGCCCATCGCGCTCCATGGCACGTAGGCGGCGGCGCAGCGCTTCGATGCTATCCTCATCCTGCAGAGCGAACTCCTGCTGCAACTGAGCTCGCGTGGCGGGCGCGCCACGGGTCTCCAGCAATTGCAGGATAAGCTCACGACTAGGGATGGGGTTGTCGTATTTTTCCGCTTCGCGCCGAGCTTCCGGATCCTGCTGGATCCACTCATTATTCATGGAAGTGGCCTGGGAAGGTGTAGATTTGCTCGACGGCTTGGCCGAGGCTTTGGATTGATCTTTTTTCGTCATAGACGCCTATTGAACCGCGAATCAAGTCTATATGCACCTGTTTCCTCCAATAAATTTTTTTCTCGCCAGGGGTTTACAAGATCATTCTGCCTACGTAATATTCGCGCCGTCAGCACGAAACGGCAGCAGCACGAAACGGCAGCAGCAAGAACCACAGGTTCAGCATAGCAGCAGATTCGCAAGACATGCCCAGGTGGTGAAATTGGTAGACACGCTAGCTTCAGGTGCTAGTGGCCTTACGGCCGTGGAAGTTCGAGTCTTCTCCTGGGCACCAATTCAAAAAAACCGAGATTATTCTCGGTTTTTTTATGCCTGAAATAAATGATTTAACCCTACCTCGCCGCCTCACTCATAAACAGGCGACACAAAAAAAGGCGCCCTCAGGCGCCTTTTCTTTACCGCATTTTCATCAGTCAGCAAAGACCTGACGCAAAATAACAGTCTCATTGCGGTCGGGCCCAGTCGAAATAAGATCGATCGGCGCCCCTACCAACTCCTCAATACGCGTGATGTAAGCGCGCGCATTAGCCGGCAAACCCTCAAGCGTCCTGACACCCAGGGTAGAGTCTTCCCAGCCCGGCATATCCTCGTAGACCGGCTCAAGCCCGATATAGCTATCAGCATCGGTAGGCGCTTCGATCACATCGCCATGCTCATTACGGTAACCAACACAGATGCGAATAACATCCAAACCATCCAGCACATCCAGCTTGGTCAGACACAGACCACTGATACTGTTGATCTCCATTGCCCGACGCAAGATAACCGCATCAAACCAACCACAGCGCCGCGCCCGCCCGGTAGTCGAACCGAACTCGTGACCACGCTCAGCCAGACGCGCACCCACAGCATCAAAGAGCTCGGTAGGGAAAGGACCCGAACCCACACGAGTGGTATACGCCTTGGTAATACCCAACACATAGTCGAGATAGAGCGGACCAAAGCCAGAGCCGGTAGCCGTACCACCAGCGGTAGTGTTGGAACTGGTTACAAAGGGGTAGGTACCATGGTCGATATCCAGCAACGAACCTTGCGCGCCTTCAAACATGATATTCGCGCCTTCGCGACGCAACTCATGCAGACGAGCCGTCACATCAGTCATCAGTGGCGCAAGCCAGTCCGCATACCCAAGAGCCTCATCCAGCGTCTTCTGGAAGTCGACCGGCTCAACCTTGTAATAATGCTGGAGCGCAAAGTTATGGTAATCCAGAACCTCACCCAACTTGGCAGCAAAGCGTTCGCGATGAAAAAGATCCGCTACACGCAGGCCACGGCGAGACACCTTATCCTCATAGGCTGGCCCGATACCGCGACCAGTGGTCCCGATCTTGGCCTCACCACGCGCCTTCTCACGCGCCTGATCCAGTGCAACGTGATAAGGCAGAATCAGCGGACAAGCAGGGCTGATACGCAGGCGCTCACGCACAGGAACACCCTTGGCCTCGAGCTCTTTCAACTCTTTCAGCAATGCCTCAGGCGAAAGCACAACGCCGTTACCGATAAAACAGCGAACGTTCTCGCGCAGAATGCCGGAGGGGATCAGGTGGAGTACGGTCTTCTCACCATCAATAACCAGGGTATGGCCAGCATTGTGACCTCCCTGATAACGCACTACCGCAGCAACCTGATCAGTCAGCAAGTCAACAATCTTGCCCTTGCCCTCATCGCCCCACTGGGTACCCAGGATGACAACATTCTTACCCATGTTCAGCCCATGCCTCGCTAGAAATTAATTGGCCTTGCGGCCAGGGAATCACGAATTCAATTCAGTTACTGACCACGAACCCACCTGAAAGGCGAGCACGCGATCACAGCCATAATCAGCCGCTTCGATACTTGATTGGCCCGGCAGCGCCACTATCACTCGCTCACCCTGCTGACGGAGCACTGCGATCTTGTCATGCAGCCCAGCTTCGTTACTGTGAGGAGCCCAGATGGCCGAGCCTTTTTGAGCCAGCCCGATACTGCCGCGCTGCACCAGGCAACGCAGATCGGTAGAAAAACCAGTAGCCGGGCGCGCGCGCCCAAAATCGCTGCCGATATCGTCGTAACGACCACCCTGGGCGACACTCTGGCCAACACCCGGCACAAACGCGGCAAACACCACACCCGTGTGGTAATGATAGCCACGCAACTCACCCAGGTCGAAGTACAGTGGAATATGCGGGTAACGACGCGCCAATACCTGGGCAATTTCAGCCAGATCATCCAGCGCAGCCATGACCGACTCCGGCGCACCATCCAGCAGAGCGTGCGCACGATCCAGCACCTCAACACCACCGGACAACTCAACCAGGCTGCAAAGCATGGCCGCCAGCGAAGACTGCTCAATACCCGCAGCCAGCTGATTAACCTCATCTACCGCCTTGCGTTGCAGCGCATCAAACAAGGCACGCTCGGTAGCCTCGCCAACACCTGCGGCCTGAACCAGGCCGCGATAGATACCGACATGACCGATATCCAGATGCACTCCTTCTACCTGACAACTGGAAAGAGTTTCCAGCATCAGCGAAATCACTTCTATATCGCTGGTGCTGGAGGCATCACCATACAGCTCTGCACCCAGTTGAATCAGGCTACGCGCGGTCGATAACGGCCGCGGCAAGGTATGTAGCACGCTACCGCAATAACACAGGCGCGACGGACCTTCTGCGCCCAGGGTATGCGCGTCAATGCGCGCAACCTGCGGTGTAATATCGGCACGCAGCCCAAGCATCCGACCGGACAGCTGGTCGGTCATCTTGAAGGTTTGCAGTTCGAGGTCGTGACCGGCACCGGTCAACAGGGATTCCAGATATTCGATGTGCGGTGTAATGACCAGGTCATAACCCCAGCAGGAGAACAGATCAAGCAACTGTCGGCGGGCAGCTTCGATACGGGCGGCCTCCGCGGGCAGCACCTCGTCAATACCATCCGGCAACAGCCAGCGATCTACAGTCGGCATTTTGACAACCTTTTCATACACAGTGAACTAGGCTTGCGGTCTGACTTGAGTCTGTAGCTCAAGCCCCGTGACCAGCGATATAAAAGCCGCCGTTCGCATAGACGATCGGCAGCACCAAACAGAATAGGCCGGTCACAAAAAAGCCGGGAATTCCCGGCTGCGCAAGTGTAACACGTTTTATAGTCACGACACCCGTGGCTTTACTTGCCCAACCTCACCATCCAGACAAGAAAAAAGGGGCGATCCACTCAGTGGACGCCCCTTTGCTTAAGTCTCGCCTCAGGGCTGGCGAGACTTACCTTGCAGGTACTTGAAGAAATCACTTTCGGGATCAAGCACCAGCACATCAGACTTGCTGGCAAAGCTTTCGCGATAGGCTTGCAGACTGCGAGAAAACGCGTAGAACTCAGGATCTTTGGTGTAGGCTTCGGCATAGATCTTTGCCGCCTTGGCATCACCATCACCGCGTATTTTCTCCGATTCACGGAAGGCTTCGGCAATGATTACCCGTTTCTGACGGTCAGCATCAGCACGAATACCTTCACCCAGCTCCCGACCTTTGGCGCGATGCTCGCGCGCCTCACGCTCACGCTCGGTGCTCATGCGGTCAAATACGCTGCGGTTAACTTCGTTAGGCAAATCAATCGCCTTAACCCGCACATCAACCACTTCGATGCCCAATTCACGACGCGCACTCTCATCCAATGTCGCAGTAATATCGGCCATCAGCTGATCACGCTCACCGGACACCACCTCATGCAAGGTGCGGCGCGCGACTTCGTTACGCAAACCTGATTCGAGCTGTCGGGACAGGCGCTCTTCCGCAATCGCCCGCAACCCAGAAGTTGCCGTGTAAAAACGCTGCACATCGGCAATGCGCCACTTGGCGTAAGAATCCACCATCAGCGCTTTCTTCTCCAGCGTCAGATAACGCTGGGTAGCTGTATCGAGCGTCAACAGGCGACCATCAAATTGGTGCGCTTCCTGCACAAAGGGCAACTTGAAGTGCAGGCCGGGCGCCACATCACTGTCTACCACTCGCCCAAACTGCAGCACTATGGCGCGCTCAGTCTGATTCACCACAAAGAAGCTGTTCCAACCAACAATCAGCGCAGCCAACAGCACAATGATGCCAAGTAAGGATTTATTACTCATCAGCGGGACTCCCTGGAACGCAGATCGCGCTGCTGTGAAGAATTGGAACGAGACGAGTCATTCTGGCTCATCGTCGGCGCGCTAGCGCCAGACGCGGAGCTAGTAGCAGACGATTGCTGCATCAGCTTATCCAAGGGCAGATAAAGCAGATTATTATTACCCTCCCCGCCAGAAACCAGAATCTTGCTGCTATTACTCATCACATCCTGCATCGTATCGAGATACATGCGCTCACGCAGTACCTCCGGCGCGATGCGGTATTGCTCAACCAGCAGATCAAAGCGCTTAGCCTCACCCTCTGCACGGGCAATCACTTCATCGTGATAACCATTGGCCTCTTCCAGCATCCGCTGAGCCTTGCCTCGCGCCTCAGGAATCACGCCATTGGCGTAAGCCTCTGCCTGATTGCGCTCGCGAACCTCGTCTTCTTTGGCGCGAATCACGTCATCAAACGCGTCCTGCACCTCAGCTGGCGCCTGAGCATTTTCGATATTGACCTGAGTCACCGCGATACCGGTGTTGTAACTGTCCAGGTAACGCTGCAAACGCTCGGTGACTTCCACCGCCATTTGCTCACGCCCTTCGGTCAGCACCTGGTGCATCGGCGTAGAACCCACTACGTGACGAACCGCGCTTTCGGTCGCATGACGCAAGCTGGTCTCAGGATCTTCAACCATTAGTACGAAGTTCTCCAGATTGGAGATGCGGTACTGAATGGCAACCGGGACCTCAACGATATTCTCGTCTTCAGTCAGCATCTGCCCCTGCTGTCGATAGGAGCGAACCTGGGTCACGTTGCGCTGAAACTTGCGTTCAACGGGCGGGAAGTAAAGGTGTAGACCCGAACCTACCGTACGATCATATTCGCCGAAACGCAGAATGACCGCCTGTTCCTGCTCATCGACCATATATACGGCGTTAAACAGCCAGACGCCCAGCACAACCAGCCCAGCAATAGCCCAAAGCCCCTTGGGAATACCGCCACCACCGCCAATGCGATCGCCACCATTACCGCCGCTGCCTCGCTTGCTGGAGCCGAAAAGACTATTCAGGCTGTCCTGCAACTTGCGCAGCGCATCGTCAAGATCCGGCGGACCTTGCTTGCCGCCGCGCTTGCCGCCGCCGCTACCCCAGGGATCCTGGTCGTTTGAATTATTTCCGCCACCAGGCTCATTCCAGGCCATAGCGTTCTCCGTTGTCTGTAACCGTTCGAAGCTCCAGCTGCCTAAAGGACAACCAGATCAGGATGCAATCCTACCGTAAACCAGCAGCCATGCGCGAACCATAGCTGGAAGCTTTCATTGCAAAGTATGTTGCTGAAGAAATGCTTCTGGTAACCAACCCTCACGTTTGAGCAAGCGATTGAAGTCGCTACGCTGCAGACGCAGATCTAGCTGCTGACGACCATCGTCTGCTGTCTGCTCACCGAGCACCGCACCCGCCGCGTAGAACTGGGCACGCAATCGCGCTTCGGCATGCTCAAGTACGACACGCTCCTGCACCAAATCGTTACCCAAACGTTCAGCAATCGCCTGCTCAAGCAGATCCAGCCCCAGCCCTTTCTGCGCTGAAATCCAGACCCTGACAATATTGCCGCCTTCATCGCGCTGCAACTGTGGCTCAAAACCATCAATCAGATCGATTTTGTTGTACACCTCCAGCATGGGCAGCTCGATCGCGCCGATCTCACCCAGCACAGAATGCACTTGCTGAATATTCTCCTGCCGATCGTCATCTGCAGCATCAATGACATGCATCAACAGATCAGCCTGCGCGGACTCCTCCAGCGTGGCCCTGAACGCCTCCACCAGCTTGTGCGGAAGATGGCGAATGAAGCCTACGGTATCAGCCAGAATGACCGGCCCGATATCCGGCAACTCAACGCGCCGCAGCGTAGGATCAAGCGTCGCGAACAACTGATCCGCCGCATAAACATCAGACGTGGTGAGCTTATTGAACAGCGTCGATTTACCCGCGTTGGTGTAACCAACCAGTGATACCACCGGAATTTCCGCCCGACGCCTGGCGCGGCGCGCCTGGTCGCGCTGGCTGCGCACCTTCTCCAGCCGCTTGGTAATCTGCTTGATACGCACCCGTAACAGACGACGATCCGTCTCAAGCTGGGTTTCACCAGGACCACGCAGGCCGATACCCCCTTTCTGACGCTCAAGGTGAGTCCAACCCCGAACCAGACGCGTGCTTAGGTGATCGAGCTGTGCCAGCTCAACCTGCAACTTGCCTTCGTGGGTTCGTGCGCGCTGCGCAAAAATATCCAGAATCAGGCCGGTACGGTCGATTACTCGACACTCCAGCTCACGCTCAAGATTGCGCTCCTGACTTGGTGTCAGGGTATGATTGAAGATGACCACGTCACCTTCGTTGGCCTTGACCAGCGCCCGCAACTCTTCCACCTTGCCGCTACCTATCAGGAAACGGGGTGTCGGTTGATGCCGAGGGATAGTCATAAATGCCGCATTTTCAGCGCCGGCTGAACGCACCAGCTCTAAAAATTCCTGCGGGTCTTCACGGCGCTGGTCATCCAGGCCTTCGAGGTGAACGAGAACGGCTCGTTCACCCCCTTCATGCCGCTCAAAAAACAATCAGAACTCCTGTAGCATCAGGGATTGCTGGCCTCAGCCTCTTCGTCACCACCGGCAGCAACCGGCAAACGTACCGGACGACCGGGGACAACAGTAGAGATCGCGTGCTTATACACCATTTGGCTAACTGTATTTTTCAACAGAATAACAAACTGGTCGAATGACTCGATCTGGCCCTGCAACTTGATGCCGTTAACGAGATAGATGGATACCGGGACACGTTCCTTGCGCAGAACGTTCAGGTAAGGGTCTTGTAGTGAATGCCCTTTTGACATTGCCTCACTCCTTTAATGGAAACCGAATAATTGTAAGCATTGTAATAATGCGATTTGGCCGGCTTGTCCATTATCCAAAAGACGAGCAGGCAAGTTAACTGCAAAATCCAGGGCATCAGCACCGATGAACTCTATATTGCGGCCTCTTTCAGTGCTTTCAAGGCCAGCTCGAATCTTTTCGGATCCAAACTATCAAGCCAATCGATTTCAGCGTGCCAGCCACGCAGCCAGGTGAACTGACGCTTAGCCAATTGCCGCGTCGCAATAATGCCCCGTTCAACCATCTCTGCTTCGTCCAGCTTGCCATCCAGAAAGTCCCAGACCTGTCGGTAACCAACGGCTCTGATAGACGGCATGGAGGAATTCAGGTCTCCCCGATTTCGCAAAGATTCGACCTCGGGAATCAGCCCTTGTTTCATCATCAAGACAAAACGTTCGGCAATTCGCTCGTGCAGCACAGATCGATCCTGCGGAGCAACGGCCATATAGTGCATAGTATAAGGCAAAACCGCCGTGTTCGACCGGTCACCACCGCCTTTTTCTGCTGCTTGGCCCGCATGCATTTGTGACAGTGTAATACCAGTTAGCAGAAACACCTCATAGGCACGCTGTATCCGCTGCGGGTCATTCGGGTGTATGCGCTCTGCGGCCACCGGGTCAACCCGCGCCAGCTCGGCGTGTACAGACTCCCAGCCACCGGACTGCGCCATCGCTGCAATCCGCGCTCGCACCTCGGCATCAGCCGACGGCATTTGCGCCAAGCCGCCGGCGAGCGCCTTGAAATACAGCATGGTGCCGCCAACCAGCAAAGGGATACGACCACGTGAGGTGATATCGGCCAGCAACGGCGTGACCTCATCACGAAAACGGGCCGCTGAATAGGCTTCTGCAGGGTCAAGAATATTGATCAGGTGGTGTGGATAACGCTCAAGGGTCTGCGCATCGGGCTTAGCCGAGCCGATATCCATGCCACGATAAACCAATACCGAATCCACACTTACCAGCTCACAGGGGAAATGGTCATACAAATGCATGGCCAACTCGGTCTTGCCAGAAGCCGTAGGCCCCATCAGACACATGACCGGCGGCAACTTAGCGGACGCCACAGAGCCCTCCTCTCATCAACTTTTTTCACCGACCGCGCAGGAAGAGTTTATCCAGCTCCACCATACTCATTTGGGTCCAGGTGGGACGCCCATGGTTGCACTGACCGCTGCGCTCGGTCTGCTCCATATCACGCAGCAACCCATTCATTTCGGCCAGCGTCAGACGCCGATTAGCCCGCACTGAGCCATGACAGGCCATAGTGCCCAGCAACTCGTTCAAATGTGCCTGAATACGATCACTGGTGCCGTACTCCAGGAGATCACTCAGAACATCACGCACCAGCTGCTCTGCATGTGCCTGCCGCAGCAGCGCCGGCACTTCGCGAATCGCCAGCGACTCCGGCCCCACGCGCTGCAGCGACATGCCCAGACGGGTAAACCAGTCTGCGTGCTCTTCTGCACAATCCGCTTCACGCTGACTGACGGCCAGACTTTCAGGCACCAGCAGCGGCTGACTACGCAGACCTTCCTGATCCATCGCCAGCTTGAGCCGTTCATAAGTGATACGTTCGTGCGCGGCGTGCATATCAACTACCACCATACCGGCACTGTTTTCCGCCAGAATATAAACCCCATGCAGCTGAGCAACGGCATACCCCAGAGGCGGAATATCGCCCTCTGCTTGTTCCGGCATTTTTTCGCCGCCCGGCTGAGCGCCATATAAGCTGGCGTAGGCGGCAACAGCGCCAGCGGGCGGCGGCGCAGGCGCGGCATAACCAACGCCCTGCACTGCCCCCTTGTCAGCCTGCCAGCCGGCAGAGGGCTCATTCAGCGACATATATTGCTGCCCGGAAAACACGCCCGCGTCCAGCCCGCTCGTCGCAGGCGCAGCCGGCGGTGACGTCAACCCTGAGACAGAGGATGACGCATCTGCCTGCTCAGGCTCGTCACCGGGCCGCTGATCTGCCAGTGCGCGATACAGCGTACTAAACAAAAAATCGTGGACCATGCGGCCATCACGGAAACGCACTTCGTGCTTGGTCGGATGAACGTTGACGTCGACCACCCCGGGATCAAGCTCCATAAACAGCACAAAGGTGGGATGACGGCCATTGAATAGCACGTCACGATAGGCCTGACGCACAGCATGCGCGACCAGCTTGTCCTTGATCATGCGTCCGTTGACAAAGAAATATTGCAAATCCGCCTGACTGCGAGAAAAGGTAGGCAGCCCAACCCAGCCCCAAAGCCGCAGCCCAGCGCGCTCGTTATCGATAGAGCGCGACTGCTCAACGAAGGCCGGCCCGCAGACGGTAGCCACGCGTCGCCGCGCCTCTTGCTCGGTATGCGCAGGCCGTAAACTGAACACACTGCGGCCGTTATGCCGGAGGCTAAACGCCACATCAAAACGTGACAACGCCAGGCGCTTGACGACCTCTTCAAGGTGCGAGAATTCGGTTTTCTCGGTACGCAGAAACTTGCGCCGGGCTGGCGTGTTGAAAAACAGATCACGCACCTCGACGGTGGTGCCTTGCGGGTGCGCAGCCGGCTGCAGGCTTGGCGCCATATCGCGCCCTTCGGTCTCGACCTGCCAGGCTTGATCGCTACCCGCAGGACAGGAGGTTAGCGTCAGCCGCGAGACCGAACTAACCGAGGCCAAGGCCTCACCCCGAAAGCCCAGAGTGGCAACTCGCTCCAGGTCATCCAGATCACGAATTTTGCTGGTTGCATGGCGGGACAGGGCAAGAGGCAAGTCATCCTGAGCAATCCCGCTGCCATCGTCACGCACCCGCAGCAGCTTGACCCCAGCCTGCTCGATATCGATGTCGATACGCTTGGCACCGGCATCCAGACTATTCTCCAGCAATTCCTTGATGACCGAGGCTGGACGCTCCACAACCTCGCCCGCCGCGATCTGGTTAGCCAGTCGCGGGCTTAATAATTGAATTCGGGTCATATCAGTTTTGATTCTGTACGAGCAAGCTGCTGGCGGGCACCTTAAGTACCTGCCCTACTCGTATATTGTCGTCGGAAAGATTATTGGCGTTACGCAGACCGCTGAGTGATACCTGATACAGACTGGCAATCATGGACAGGCTATCGCCACGACGCACGACATGCTCACGAGGCCCCTGAGCAAGCTTGCCACCGGCTTTGAGTGCGGCAATACGGGTGCCGGGCGGCGGGTTACGATGAAAGAAACTCTTTACGCCAGAATGAATTGAGCGTGCCAATGCCTGCTGATGGCTACGCGTAACCAGCTTGCGCGCCTCACCCGGATTGGAAATGAAACCGGTTTCAACCAGGATAGATGGGATATCCGGTGATTTAAGCACCATAAAGCCAGCCTGCTCGACCCGCGATTTGTGTAGCGAGTTAACCCGGCCTACGGACGAAAGCACTTGCTGCCCCACATCCAGACTCGCCGACAACGTCGCCGTCATGGACAGGTCGAGCAAGACACTGGCAAGCACCTGGTCCTTGTTATCAAGGCTGACACCGCCCACACCACCGATCAAGTCAGAGCGGTTTTCTCGGTCGGCCAAGAGTCGAGCGGTCTCGGACGTAGCACCACGATCCGAGAGTGCGAACACGGAGGCACCGTTCGCGCTGGCACGGGTGAAGGCGTCGGCGTGAATGGAAATAAACAGATCAGCGTTATGCTGACGGGCTATCTCGGTACGTCTGCGCAACGGAATAAAATAGTCTCCCGTCCTCACCAACTCAGCCCTAAACCCCGGTTCAGCATCAATCATGCCTTTGAGATCGCGGGCGATGGCTAGCACCACCTCCTTCTCACGTGCACCACCATAACCAATGGCGCCCGGGTCTTCGCCGCCGTGGCCAGCATCAATCGCCACAATAATATCGCGCTCACCCGCTTCCGACGCAGAGCGCGTTGGCGTCTGCGGCAGAGGTGAAGCCTGAGGAGCTTGCGGTGGTGCAACAGCAGTCGGCCTGGCATCCTGATCAAACAGGTCAATGACCAGGCGGTTGCCATACTGCTGGTTGGGCGGCAGGACAAAACTCTTGGGATTAACCTGCGAAGACAGATCCAGTACCACCCGCAGGTCCTTACCATTGCGCGGCGCAGAGCGCATCCCGGTCAGGGGCGTGTTAGCCAACGCAAGGGCTGAGGTGTCGGCGTTGAAATTTGCATTACTGATATCAATAACGATGCGTTCAGGGTTTGAGAGCGTAAAGAGCGTGTGCTCCGCCGGACCACTGAGATCAAAAACCAAGCGCGTGTTATCTGGCGCACGCCACAGGCGAACGCTCTGAATATCGGCCGCAAAGGCCAGCTCGGTAACAAGGCACAATAAACTGACAGCGCAACAACGCAGCAGCATCTGGCATTTCCCCCCGGTCATGCTAGTCACGCTCGGCCATACTCCGTTTTTGTTGCAATCGTTGGCAACTGGCGCGACCGTGTTCGGTCTGGCCAGCCAGCAGAAGGCGTCTACCCTCACCTTCAATACTAATGGTAATCGTCAGGTCGGGTCTTGGCAAAACACCTGCGCCTTTTTCCGGCCACTCCACGAGACAGAGACTGTCAGCGGAAAAATAATCGCGCACACCCAGAAACTCGAGCTCCTCCGGATCGGCAAGACGATAAAGATCAAAGTGGTAGACCGTGGCGCCAGCTAACTCGTAGGGCTCAACCAGAGTAAAAGTCGGGCTCTTCACCGCGCCTTCATGCCCCAGCCCGCGGATCATACCGCGACTGAGTGTGGTTTTGCCCATACCCAGATTACCTTCGAGGTAGACCACTCCATGGCCAACAAGTGCCCGAGCAAGATCACCACCCAGCTGGTGCATCGCAGCTTCGCCTTCAACCTCTACTACGTAGCTCATTACCCTTCCTGTTGATTCAGGTATTTTCTGATGACGGCAAACATGTCCGTCGCACGCATACCCACCTCGCCTTTAGCTGCCGCGGCGTCACCGGCCAAGGCGTGCACCAGCACAGCATAACGCGCAGCACGGGCGGCAGGAACACGCTGGGCCAGCAAAGCACCGAGCAAGCCGGAAAGCACGTCGCCCATGCCCCCTACCGCCATACCCGGATTGCCATCACTACACACCGAAGGTGGCTCTAGATCGTCGCTGTCGACCAGACTTCCGGCCCCCTTGAGAATAACCGCGCACCCCAGCCTGGCCAGCATTTCACGCAACGCATCAGGCCGATCAGACTGCACCTCGGTGGTGGACAGCGATAATAGCCGAGCGGCTTCCGCCGGGTGCGGCGAGATGATCGTATCCCGCCCCAGGCTGGGTAACGTCTTTTCCTCGCTCAGCAGGTTCAGCGCGTCGGCATCCAGCACGCGGGGGCCTTGCCACGCCATCACAGCCTCCAATAACAAACGCGCCCATGCATCGCGACCCAGGCCGGGGCCAATGACCACTGCATCCGCCTGAGCCAATAAAGCCTCTAACTGAGCAGCGTCATCCATGCCATGCACCATCAACTCCGGACAGCGCGCCAACAAGGGGGCAACATGCTCACTGCGGGTAACTACACTGATTTTTCCTGCTCCGCTGTGCAGCGCTGCCTCGGCCGCCAGCATGACCGCACCGCCCATACCTCGGCCGCCCCCAATAACCACCAGATGGCCGAAGCTCCCTTTGTGAGCAGCCTTCTTGCGCGGCGGCAAGGTTCCAGCCCAGCCTTGCATACTAAGACGCTCATAAGCCGCAGCCGGTGCTTGAGGGGAGCTGTCAGCCAGCGGAGCAAACACCAGCTCACCAACATAATCGGGGCCGTTAGCGGTCAATAGCCCTAGCTTCAGCCCGATAAAGGTAACCGTCAGCTGCGCAGTTACCGCGCAACCAAGCGTCACGCCGCGATCCGCATCGAGCCCACTGGGAATATCAACTGCGACGACGGGACCCTGCGCCGCGTTAATAGCGTCAATCGCAGACCTGTATTGAGCACGAACCTCGCCGCGCAAGCCTGTTCCGAGCAGGGCATCGACCACCACCCCCGACAACTCAACCCCATCACGCCAAGACCCCACACTGACGCCCTGCTCGCGAGCGCGCCTGAACGCGGTGGCCGCATCACCCTGCAGCGTGGTCGGGTCAGCCACCGCCAGCACCTGAACTTCCCAGCCAGCCAGACAAGCCTGCAGCGCCAGCAAGTAACCATCTCCGGCATTATTGCCACCACCACAGAGCACTGTCATACGCCGATCATCTGGCCAGCGACAACTAATGGCCAACCACAATGCTTCGGCCGCAGACTGCATCAAAGCGATACCCGGCGTGCCAGCCGCAATCAGCAGCGCATCAAGCTCTCTAACCTGAGCTGCGGTATAGACCTTGTCGGGCAAAACATGCGGCATAAATGGGCTCCCAGCAATGATGTCTGGCACAATTATACGAGAACCGCCGCCTTACACCTAAACACAACGAACAATGCCATGCCTGAAGCAACCGACTATCAAGCCCTCGCAGAGCAGATCCGCAGTCTAGCGAGCCAACTCGGCTTCCAGCAGCTGGGCATCAGTGCGCCTGATATCGGTCAGCATGAACAATGGCTGGGACAATGGCTGGAAGCGGGCTACCACGGTGAAATGGAATGGATGTCCAGTCATGGCAGCAAGCGAACGCGGCCCGCCGAGCTAGTACCTGGCACTGAGCGCGTCATTTCGGTTCGAATGGACTATTTACCCGGCGACAGCGCAATGGCCCAGCGCCTGAGTCAACCCGATGCAGCCTATGTTTCCCGCTACGCCCTGGGGCGTGACTATCACAAGCTGATCCGCCGCCGCCTGCAGAAACTGGCCGATGCCATTCAGGCATTGATCGGCCCCTTTGGCTACCGCGCTTTCGTCGACAGCGCTCCAGTGATGGAGCGCGCATTGGCCAATGCCGCTGGACTCGGCTGGGTCGGCAAGAACAGCATGCTGATCAATCGCAAGGCTGGCAGCTACTTCTTTCTCGGCGAGCTCTACACCGACCTGCCACTGCCGGTGGATAAGCCTTATGAGCAAGAACACTGCGGCAGCTGTACCGCCTGCCTGGAACGCTGCCCAACACAAGCCTTTGTCGGCGACAAGATACTGGATGCGCGGCGCTGCATATCCTATCTGACCATAGAACTGAAAGGCGCGATCCCGGAAGACCTGCGCCAGCCCATGGGCAACCGTGTTTTCGGCTGCGACGACTGCCAACTGGTCTGCCCGTGGAACCGCTTTGCCAAGCCAACCACCGAAAGTGACTTCAGCCCGCGTCACCGGCTCGACCAAGCCAGCCTCGCCGAGCTGTTCAGTTGGGACGAACCTACCTTTCTGGCCAATACCGAGGGCTCACCGATTCGCCGCATCGGCCATGAACGCTGGCTGCGCAACCTGGCCGTAGGACTGGGCAACGCCACCACCAGCATCCCTGTCATCGAGGCGCTAAAAGCACGCCGCGCGCACCCCTCAGAGCTGGTGCGCGAGCATGTGGAGTGGGCGTTGGCGCAACACGGCGCATAGACCGCGCAAGCGAAAGCCCTCTTCCTGTAGACGCGCTAACGCCGAAAACGGCTAGAACTTGATGAAATGCTCGCGGTAATGCTGCAGCTCGGCAATAGAGTCACGAATATCATCCATTGCCAGATGGCTACCCTGCTTCTTGACGCCCTTCTTCACTTCCGGCGCCCAGCGTGCAGCCAACTCCTTCAGGGTCGACACATCCAGATTGCGATAGTGGAAAAACTCCTCCAGTTCGCGCATGCCGCGGTACAAAAAGCGCCGATCCTGGCAGATGCTGTTGCCACACATGGGTGAACGACCGGCCGGCACCCACTCTTTAAGAAAGGTCAGCGTCTGGCGCTCAGCCTCGGCAATACTGATCTGACTGTCACGTACACGCTGAGTCAGGCCTGATTGGCCATGCTGGCGAGTATTCCATTCATCCATACCATCGAGCATCGCATCAGGCTGCTTGACCACAATGGACGGCCCCTCGGCCAGCACATTGAGATTGGAGTCGGTCACTATGGTGGCGATCTCGATGATGACGTCGTTGTCCGGGTCCAGCCCGGTCATTTCCAGGTCAATCCAGATAAGATTATCGGGGCTCTGCATGCTGACTCCTGTGCCTGCCTGATGGAAAAAAATCAGAACCAGCGTGACTAAAACACATGCGCTGGATCAACTGCCGCTAGTATAACCGCCGCGTGCTACACTGCGGCTGTTTCTTCAGATACCGACTACATGGCCAAGCGACACCTTACCCGACGCCAAAACTGGCGCATCCAGAAAATCCAGGACGAGCGCTCTGCACGCGCCGACAAGCGCGCCGACAAAGCAGAAGAAAGCTTGCTCGGTGGCGACCTGGGGCCAGAGCAAAGCGGCCTTGTGATCGCCCACTTTGGCGTGCAAATGGACGTAGAAGCGACCGACGGTGCAAACGCCGGCGAGATACGTCGCTGTTACAGGCGCGCCAATCTACCCGCGCTGGTCACCGGCGACCGGGTCACCTGGCGCGCTGACAATCAGGGTTCAGGCGTTATTGTGGCACAGAGCCCCAGGCAGACCGAGCTGTGCCGGCCGGACCATCGCGGCCAGCTGAAACCGGTAGCAGCCAACGTCGACTACCTAGTAATTGTCTTCGCGCCACTGCCCACGCCTTACGCCAACCTGATCGATCGCTACTTGGTCGCCGCCGAGCAGGCTGGACTGGAACCCTTGCTGGTGATGAACAAGTCAGACTTGCTCAACGACCACAGTCACCTTGAGCTGCAACAGTGGTTGCGCGACTACGCCGCTCTGGGCTATCGCGTGCTCAGCCTGTCAGCCGGCGACGGCAGTGGCATGGACGAGTTGAAAGCCACCCTTAAAAACCGTATCAGCGTATTCGTCGGCCAGTCTGGCGTCGGCAAATCGTCGCTGATCAACGTCTTGCTGCCAGAAGAGGACCTGCGCGTCGGCGCACTCTCGGAGCATACGGGCAAGGGTACGCATACCACCACCACAGCCAAGCTCTTCCACTTTCCAGCGGGTGGTGACCTGATCGACTCCCCCGGCATTCGCGAGTTTGGCTTGATGCATATCAGCCATGATGAGTTGCTGGAAGGCTTCATTGAATTCCGCCCCTTCCTCGGCATGTGCCGCTTTCGTGACTGCCGGCATAAACAGGAACCAGGCTGCGCGCTGCTTGGCGCAGTTGAGGACGGCAAAATCACCAAAACCCGCATGGCCAGCTACAAGTACATCCTTTCCACTCTGGAATCAGCGTGACTCTGGCAGGACTTGCTGCCTCAGCCGGGATTCAGCGTTAGCCGCGTCCTCAAACAAGTTCAGGCTGCGTTGCTGTTGGCGCTCTGTCGAGCTTGCGGGGGCAGCATCGGCTGGCGCAGTATCGACTGGCGCAGCATCGGTATCGACAGGGGCAGCGCCGGCTGGCGCAGCCTGCTCAGGCTCGCCCTCAAGCCTGCCCCCTGCCGAGGCATTACTATCACCTTCCTGCACCGTCTCATCCGACCCCGCATCGGCCGATTCACGCATCTGCTCCTCCGCCTGGTGGTTCAGCACGATGATATCGATCCGGCGATTAGTTGGACTAAAGGGCTCACTGCGATCAAACAACGCCGAGTCGGCATAGCCCACGACCCTGGCCACCTGACTCTCGGGGTAGCCAGCGACCAGCAACGTCCGCCGAGCGGCGTTGGCCCGGTCGGATGACAGCTCCCAATTGCCGTAGCCATTACGCCCACGAAAAGGCTCGGCATCGGTGTGACCGCTGATGCTGATTTTCTTTGGCACCTTGGCGATGGTATCGCTTAAGGTCAGCAGGATCTCTTCAAAATACGGCTGCAACTGAGCACTACCACTGGCGAACATCGGGCGGTTTTCTGCATCCACTATCTGGATGCGCAGACCATCCTGGGTAATCTCGATCAGAATCTGGTCCTTGAAGCGCTGCAACACAGGATCTTCGTCTATCTGGTTCTGCAGCTCCTGAAGCAGCATATCGAGCTCGAGCTGTTCAAGTTTCGCCGCCAGCTCCTTGGCCGACGCCTCATCCACCATGTCTTGATCTTCCGGGTCCTGCTCCTTGCTCAGGGTGCGCTCAGGCGAGACCTGAGGTGAGCCACCCAAATCAATCGGATAGGGACTACCACCCTCAGAAAAACCTATTGGGTCATTAAAATAACCCGAGATATCACGTAATTGCTCCGGCGTTGCCACGGTAACCAGCCACATGACCAGAAAGAACGCCATCATCGCTACGGCGAAATCGGCAAAGGCAATTTTCCAGGCGCCACCGTGATGGCCTGCAGCCTTACGCGTGATGCGCTTGACTATAATCGGCTGATTGTTATCCATGCATCAGCGGCCTTTAACCGACTCTTCCAGCTCCATAAAGCTGGGGCGATGCCCTGGCAGCAGAGACTTACGACCAAACTCCACGGCCAGAGCGGGCGGCAAGCCCTGCGCACTGGCTACCAGCGTCATCTTGATGGCTTCATAGGTGTTGGCTTCTTCGTGAGCGTCATGCTCCATCGCGCTGGAGAAAGGCCCAACAAACCCGTAGGCAGCGAGAATACCCAGAAAAGTACCGACCAGCGCGGTGCCGACCTTCTCGCCAATTTCGGTGTTATCTGCCTCCCCAAGAATACTCATGGTAATAACAATACCCAGTACCGCAGCGACAATACCAAAACCGGGTAAAGCATCAGAAACGCGGGTGGCCGCGTGTGCAGGCTCAAGCAGCTCTTCAGTTAGACTGGATATCTCCACATCGAACAAGGCCTCCAGCTCGTGCGGGGCCATATTGCCGGTCGACATGATGCGCAGGTAGTCGCAAATGAACTCCGTCATCTGCTTGTCTTTGAGAATCGCCGGGTACTTGCTAAAAATCGGGCTTTCCGCAGGCTCTTCAATATCCGCTTCAATCGACATCATGCCTTCGCGTCGACTCTTGTTCAGCACCTCGTAAAGCACCCCCAATACATCGAGGTAATAGGCCTTATTAAACCTATGACCGAACATAATCGCGGGGCCGGCGGCGAGTGTCTTTTTAACCACGGTACCGCTGTTGGCGACCATGAACGCACCGAACGCGGCGCCACCAATAATAATAATTTCAAAGGGATGCCAAAGTGCAGCTATATGACCGCCAGACGCCATAAAGCCACCAAGCACGGAGCCAATGACAACCAGAAAGCCAGCAATTTTCAGCATAAATCAGAGTGCCCCGATGCAGCAGGAGGCATGCCGTAGCATGCAGGAGCGGCAAACAGCCGCTGTTCGAGTTATAGTCGCGTAGACCACAAGTATAAAGCCGCGAGTCTAATGAGCACAGCCCAGCCCACACATACCGGCAATACCGACATTATCGGCAGCCTGCGCCAGAAGCTGAATGCCACCGTGCTACCGATCACGCCAGCGCAGCGCAAGCGACTACTGGATCAGCTTAACAGCGAGATGCTGAGCATGGGCGAACTGACCCAGGAAATTCTCAGTGTACCGGTAGCAGCGCTACATATTTGCCGTGCCGCGGGCGATGCCGCGCGTAATCGAGATATTGACATACTTACGCTGGAACAGGCCTGCGGCCTGCTTGGCACACAGCGCCTTGGCACCCTCCTGGGCAATATACCGGTGCTAGAAGAGGAGCAGCTGCCGAAGGCCTATACCCAACTATTGAGCATAAGCGAACATGCGGTTAGCCAGGCGCAAGGCCTGTTCTCACAGCGCATTGCGCGCTTGTGGCATGAAATGTCGCTGGCAACGCTGCTCTTCCTTTCCCCACTATGGGCATTGGCCTACATCAAGCCGCATATTTTTGACCAGTGGGACGAGCTCAATCGCGGCCTACTGCCTAAGCACTTGAGCAAACGCAAGGTCGCGGAAAATACGGCACTGGGCTTCCTGTTAGTGCAACAAGTCGCCCAGGATTGGTGGCTACCGCCATGGATACTGCAAGGCTATCGCTCACTGAATGCCAGTCGTCGTATCATGGTCAAAGCCCTGCATATTGCGCGAAACGCCAACAACCCGCAGGAGCAGCAAGCGCAACTGGATGCCGATCGCGAACTGTATCGCTGGCTAACCCAGCCTGCCAACAGCCTGTTGATGGCTAGCGGTATTGCCTTGGGATCACACCATAACTGGTACGCCGTCCACACCCTGCGCTGGCAACAACTCAGCGCTCTGTTCCTGGGCTGCAGCGTCGCTCAGGCACAACATACCAGCCATGAAAGCGCCGCCAACAGCGCGCGGGCCCAACACAACAGGAGCCCAGGGCAACCATGGCTACCCGCAATGTCGCTACCCTGGCCAGCGGACTACGCTCCCGCGGTAGAGCCAGCCGCCAAGCCCGCCAGCACGCCGTCGACACCAACACCACCGGCGCCGATACGTCCGGAGCGGTGGCGTCACTTGTGCGTCACACTCAACACGCAACCCAGCCCTTTCACTACGCTGCCGCAGCTATTGGACTGCGCGCTAAAGGCAATGCACGACGGCTTAGGGCTGCAGCAGTGCTGGATCGCCCTATTCAACGGTAAATCGCAACAGCTGGTTGTAGGCGCCGCCTTGGGCTTTGAAGCAGGCCAAACGGCCGTAGGCACCAAACTAGGCAACCCGCGTGGCTCAGCTTGGGGCAACTGGCTTAGCAGTGAGCCGTGCCATCACCTCGACAAAGAACGTTTGTCCAGCCTGGGACCACTGCTCCCGGGCGCACTCAAGGTGATGGCGCCAGATAGCGCTTTCGAGTTAATACCCATGATCCACAAAAACCAGGTATTGGGCCTTATGTTCGCTTGCAACCCCGGAAACCAGCGATTGATGGATCAGCAGCGGCAAAAAGCCCTGATAAAAACCGCGTCCTGCGCTGTCACGGGCTTGCTCAATTTCAAGCAACGCGGCCAGGACGTATCGACCCCTTCCAGGCCTGATCAATAGACCGGCAACAGTAATCCGCTACAATGCGCGCATTGAGCAGCAACCTTGCCATCCCTTTGTCTGCAGAGGCGCCAAATATGACGATGAATACCTTGCCACTTTTGCTGGAGCCGACGGACCTGGAATTACCAAAGGATCAGCGACATTGCCGCCTGGTCGACTTGTGTAGTACCGAGCAATATCAGCAAGGACACATCCCGGGAGCAGTGCACTTAGCACCGACAAGAATCGCCTCACCTGCTCCAGTACCTGGCCTATTACCGACACGGGACGTATTGCAGGGACTGTTCGCCGAATTGGGTCACCATGACCAGCTGCATTACATCGTTTACGACGATGAGGGTGGTGGATGGGCAGGGCGCTTTATCTGGCTATTGGACAGCATAGGACACACGCACTACAGCTATATCAATGGTGGCCTGAAAGCCTGGCAGCAATCTGGGCTTGCGCTGGAGCAGCAAGCAAATCATGCCTCCCCCAGCCAACCGGACATCACGCTCAATAGTGACCATACGGTAGATATACAAAACGTTAAAAACAATCTGCAGAATCCGGATCGGATCATTTGGGATGCAAGATCTGCGCAGGAATACCGCGGCGAGAAAGTGGTTGCGGCCAAAGGCGGGCACATTCCCGGAGCTATCAACTTTGAGTGGACGGCCGGCATGGACCCTGAGCGCGGCCTTCGTCTGCGCGAGGATCTTGCTCAGCACCTGCAGACGTTGGGCATCAGCGCTGACAAGGAAATTGTCACCCATTGCCAAACTCATCACCGTTCCGGCTTCACCTACCTGGCCGCAAAATTGCTCGGCTACCCCAATGTCAAAGCCTACGCAGGGTCGTGGGCTGAATGGGGAAATCATCCAGAAACCCCTATCGAACTCTGAGGACTCTTCATGCCCGCACGCCTATTCATCCTGATGCAGTATCTGCTGCCACACCACTTGCTATCTCGCCTCGCAGGTTGCCTGGCAAACTGCACGTGGCCTTGGGTAAAAAACCCTTTTATCAACTGGTTTGTCGGCCGCTATGAAGTCGATATGAGCCAGGCCGAGGAGGAAAATCCTACGGCGTACAGTAGCTTCAACGATTTCTTCACCCGCGCCCTGAAAGCAGATGCGCGCCCCTTGGACCCAGCTGAAAAGGGTATTCTCTGCCCTGCAGACGGCACTATCAGCCAGCTGGGCAAGATTGAACACGGCCGCATTTTCCAAGCTAAGGGACACAGCTTCAGCGTGACCGAGCTACTCGGCGGCAACCCCGATCATGCCAGCGCTTTTCAGGGTGGCGAGTTCGCTACTGTTTACCTGTCACCACGCGATTATCACCGCGTACATATGCCTTTTTCCGGCACACTGACCGAGATGATTTACGTACCCGGGCGCCTGTTTTCGGTCAATCAAACGACCGCCGAGAATGTACCTGAGCTGTTTGCCCGCAACGAACGCGTCGTCTGCCTGTTTGATACAGAGGCCGGCCCCATGGCAGTGGTCCTCGTTGGCGCCATGATTGTTGCCTCGGTAGAAACCGTATGGGCTGGCCTGGTTGCGCCGCCCAGTCGGCAACTGCGATCTACTGAATATGGTCAGGCCGCGCCGAGCCTGGCCAAGGGTGAAGAAATGGGGCGTTTCAAGCTTGGCTCTACCGCCATTGTACTGTTTGGACCCGAAGCAGCCCATTGGCATGCCGACCTAAAAGCTGGCAGTGCAGTAAGCATGGGGCAACTGATGGGCACCGCTCAACAGTAATCAGGCACGCGAAAAATCAAAAGCAAGGACCTGATCAATACGGCTGGCGCCCAGCGCCAGCATGATCAAGCGGTCCACGCCAAGGGCAACTCCCGCACAGTCTGGCAAGCCTGACTTTAGAGCCGACAATAACGGCTGATCCAAGGGCAAATCGGGATAACCAAGTGCCAGCCGCTGTTGACGGTCCGCCTCAAATCGTCTTGCCTGCTCCTGTGCATCAGTCAATTCAAAGTAGCCGTTGGCCAACTCCATGCCGGCAACAAAGAGCTCGAAGCGCGCCGCGCTCGGCACCCGGTCATCGCCCTCCACGACTTTCGCCAATGCCGCCTGAGAAGCGGGAAAGGCATACACCATAGTCGGTTCCAGCAGCTCGACTTCCACGCAATGTGAGAACAGCAGATTCAACCAGCCATCACGCGACAGCTCGCCACTAAAGCCAGTGCGTTCCAGCGCCACTTGTTGCAACTGCTGATCTGAGCAGCGGTAAATATCCAGCCCAGTATGCTCGGCAAAAATAGCTGAATAGCTAACCCTTCTGGCTGGCTTACAATCGAGCACCTGCATAACCAGATCGTCCACCTCATCCATCAGCCGATGATGATCAAAGCCGGGGCGATACCATTCCAGCATGCTGAACTCAGGGTTGTGCCTGCTGCCCACCTCACCATTTCGATACACCTTGCAAAGCTGCCAGATGGCACCACTACCGGCAGCCAGTAGTCGCTTCATGGGGTATTCCGGAGAGGTGTGCAGATAAAAACGCTGAGCTATGGCAGCCCCTTCCGGCACAAAGTCAGTCGAAAAAGGAAACAGATGCGGATCGCTGACTGCTGCCGCTGACAAGCAGGGGGTATCTACCTCAAGTACATCGCGCTCAGCAAAGAAGCGACGAATCTGATTGATAATAGCGGCGCGCCGATGGAGCGCCTCAAGTGAAGCGCTCGGCCTCCAGTCAACTGTCATGGACACTCTCCAATCAGGCACAAAAAACCGGAGCCAGGCTCCGGTTTCTCGATACAGATAGCAGCTTAGGCGCGGCCAACATACTCGTTAGAACGCGTATCAACCTTGAGCACATCGCCGGTATTAATAAACAGGGGTACTTTTACTACCGCACCCGTCGCCAGCTTGGCTGGCTTGGTGCCGCCACCCGAGGTATCGCCGCGCACACCCGGGTCGGTTTCAACTACTTCCAACTCAACAAAATTGGGCGGAGAAACAGCGATAGGCGCGCCATTGAATAGCGTTACCGTATATACAACCTGCTCTTTCATCCAGTTGCTGCAATCACCAACTGCCTTCTCATCAGCACCATACTGCTCAAAAGAACCATCAGTGGCCATGAAGTGCCAGAACTCACCGTCGGCATAGAGATATTCCATCTCACGATCCATCACGTCAGCACCTTCGAGCGACTCGCCCGACTTGAAGGTACGCTCGTTCACGCGACCCGTCTTCAGGTTACGTACCTTGACGCGGTTAAATGCCTGACCTTTGCCGGGCTTCACGTATTCGTTTTCCAGGATGGAACAAGGATCGCCGTCGAGCATCACCTTAAGACCCGGCTTGAATTCATTGGTAGAATAATTGGCCATACACACATTCCCACTTTCAATTAAACGGATAATCCGACAACGCGCCTTCTGACAACAGATGGAGGCAGCCAGTCGGATACCCTGACACCCTTGCGCGGAAAAACACCAATGATACATGGTTCTTCAGTTCGTGTTGAGTCCGCCAGCTGGCAAAATCTGCTAGCTGGCAGCATTACCGACCCAAGGGTATTGCTCGCACGTCTAAAGCTTGACCCTGGCCTGCTGGCAGGCGCCCTGGCAGCAGGCCGAGAGTTTGCACTGCGCGTCCCTGAGCCGTATCTGCTGCGGATGCAACCAGGCAATCCAAACGACCCGCTATTGCGTCAGGTACTGCCGCTGGGCGAGGAACTGGAAGATCAACCCGGCTATGTAACGGACCCACTGGGCGAACAGCATAGTAATGCGCAACCCGGCATCATCCACAAATATCATGGCCGCCTTTTACTGGTGGTCACTGCTGGCTGTGCGATCAACTGCCGTTATTGTTTTCGCCGCCACTTTCCTTACGCCGAAAACAACCTGAGCACCGCCGAGTGGGAGCAGGCACTGGACTATATTCGCCAGGACTCCTCCATTAATGAGGTAATTTACAGTGGTGGAGATCCGCTGGCCGCCAATGATCGACGCATCGCCTGGCTAACCCGTCAGATCGCGGATATCCCGCATATAAAGCGACTACGGGTGCACACCAGACTGCCAGTCGTCATCCCTCAGCGCGTTACTGACGGACTGATAGAGGCGCTCAGCGCTACGCGATTACCGGTAACCATGGTGCTGCACTGTAACCATGCAAACGAAGTTGATGCGCAGATGCTGGCAGCAACGCAGAAGCTGAAAAGCGCAAACATCACCCTACTCAATCAGGCAGTATTGCTGCGCGGGGTAAACAACCGACTTGAAGACCAGATGGCGCTGAGTGAGGTACTAGGCGACAATGGCGTATTACCTTATTATCTCCACCTTCTTGACCATGTGCGAGGCGCTAGCCACTTTCACTGTAGCGACGCAGAGGCCAAACACCTGGTTGGACAATTACTGACCCGACTGCCGGGCTATCTCGTACCACGCTTAGTCAGAGAGATTGCAGGGGAAGCCGGGAAAGTCCCTATTCACGTAGATCTGATCACTTCCTGAATCAACCAATAATAGTGAAAAAGAGCTCGGTTGAAGCAGTGCCAACGATGCATAAACGATTTAGCGACTTAAAGGCTAAACTGCTACAGTGTCTTCACTAGAAGACTTGAAACTCAAGGCGCCAGGAATGCCAAAGCTCGATGGCTGCTTGGCTTTGGTCAGAACTGCTTGCACTGGATATGACTGTTATGGATAGCACATCGCAAAAACTGAATTTGCGTATTCCCCAGCAAACACTCAGCAGCTTGAGCTTTGCTGAAGGCACGGAAAAGGGGATTAGCCAATGGCTGGCCAATCTGCCGAAAGCCAACATTGGTGAGACAGCACGTCAGTTATATCAAGGGCTCATCGAGCTGAACCAGCTTGAGTTGGCTGCTGATCGGCGTCTGGCCATCCTCGAGCTGATCAGGCCTGAAGTGCACTATGTTTGCACAGCGCTATCCAAATATTACCTTGGCCAGTCCATCGTTCTCGAAGACAAACCGCGTAAGGTCGCCAACCTCTCGCAATCGCTGCAAAACCACCTCGCCAATGGCTACAAGATAGTTGTGGCGCAAGAGCGCAGCATAAAGTCGCGAGATCATGCCAGCCAAATGACGCTAGCGCTACAACGCTCCATTCGCAGCCTATGCGGTCCACTGTTGCGCGCCTTTCAGCTCTACTGTCCCGTGGCAGACGGAGTCTGGCTAGAGCTACACCAGCTATACCAGCTCGCCCGTCGGCGCAAGCTTCACCTGACCGCCGTTCCGGACAAGGAAAGCGCCAGCACAAAACCGCTGAGCATAGAACAAAGCTACATCATTGCGCTGCTGATGGGATCGGCAAGACCGAACCAGATGCGCCAGAGCGCCATGGGGAAGCTGTTTTCGACCCTGGAAGACTGGAGCCGAACCGCACGCATTGTGCAGCCAACTGACGCCAAAGCCCTATTCATCATCAACCCTGATATGGACTGCCCAGCGCGCTACAAATCATTGATTCGTGACGAAAACCTGGACAATAGCCTTGGGTTAGATACCAGCGAGCTGGTGAACAGCATCAAAGACTACATGCTGCAAGGTAACGACTACCGCGGAGATCTGCGCATCCCAGACAATATGGGTGTCGAGCTACTGCAACATGTGAGTCAATCATGGGGCGACTTGGCGGAACGCACCTTCAACCGCATACCGAGCGGAGGCCAGCTCAAGGTCAGCATCGGTATGAGTGCAACGCACTACCGTATCGCCGGCAAAGCCTTTACCCGTTTTGTCGATGCTGAGGAGGATATGGAGACCAACCCCTTCTCCGATGCGGCTCAACGCGAAAAACAGACAGGCTGGGCTACTGCATTTGACGGCGGCTCCCAGTCAGTAGACTGGCACGGCGCTGGTGTAGAGCAGATCGACTATAACGGCACAGGGAGCGGCATTGACGAAGACGAGGAAGCAGAGAACTATCCGATTCACACGCTGCCCATCGTCAATCATAGCCCCGGTGGATTCTGTCTCACCTGGCCTAAAGAAGTGCCAAAACAGCTGCAGGCTGGCGAGTTGCTAGGCATACAAGAGACCAATGACAAAGACTGGACTCTGGCCGTCGTGCGCTGGATTCGCCAAGTACGTGGTGGTGGTACGCAAATGGGGATTGAGCTGGTTGCACCGCATTGCACACCCTGTGCAGCCAAGCTGCTGCGCAAAACCGGGGAGCCCAGTCAGTTCTTGCGCGCCCTGCTGCTGCCCGAAGTTCCAGCCATTGACAGACCGGCAACCATTATCACGCCGCGAATGCCGTTCCAGATCAACAGCAAAATCATCATTCACCGTCCAGGCTACTCTCAACGTGCGCACCTCACTGAGCGCATGACGGCAACCGGCAGCTATAGCCAGTTTGAATATCAGTTAATCGAGAAGACAAAAGATGAGATGTCTCAATCTGAGACTAAAGCCTCATCCTTGACGGTTAGCACTGAGGATGACTTTGACTCGCTTTGGAAGTCTCTGTAGATTTAAACGCCTCATCACCAAGGGCTGCGCATCAGCGCAACCCGCTCTGTGCGGACTACTATGGGCAAAGAAAACCAAGCCATTAAACTTCTTATTCTGGATGACTCGCAGAACAACGCAGAGCGTCTGGTAAGCCTGTTACGTAACGCCGGACACGCGACCCGAGCTCACCGCATCACCTCAGTAGAAGACTTGCAGGAGTCGCTGCAACAAACCTGGGATCTCTGCCTGGCCAGACCCGAAACCAGCTTCATGACAGCACATGAGGCGGCAAGCTTAATTGCTCGTCAGGCTCGCGATATACCTTTTATTCTGCTCGCACCATCACCCAGTACAGAGCTGCGCGTCGAGGCACTGAGGGCCGGTATGCAGGACGCACTCAGTGACGACAGTGATGCACTGCTGACGCTCATAGTCAGCCGCGAGCTTGCCAACCTGGCCGCCCGCAGACAAAGACGCATCGCCGAGCAAAGCCTGCGTGAGGCTGAAAAGCGTTGCCAGCTGCTGCTCGATAGTTCAGTTGATGCCATTGCCTATGTACATGAAGGCATGCATATCTACGCCAACCGCTCGTATATCCAGCTATTTGGCTATGAAGATCCGGATGATCTGGCGGCAGAACCCATGGTTGGCTTGATAGCCAGCGAGGACCAAGGCCGTTTCAAAGATTTTCTACGTAGCTATATACAACAAGGCGGCGAGAATGAGATGCGTCTCAAGGGCTTGGACAGCAGCGGAAAACAGTTCCCGATCTCCCTCAGCTTTTCTCCCGCGAGCTACGATAGCGAGCCCTGTACTCAGGTCGTTATCCGAGCAGAAACCGCCAGCGCCGAGTTTGAAGAAAAGCTCAAGGTCATGGCCAGTAGAGACCTGGTTACCGGTCTGTTTAACCGCTCCTATTTTCAAGATCAACTTGAAGCCGTGCGGGATAACGCAGTGCGGCTGGGCCAGCCAAGCAGCCTGGCTTATATCAGCATTGATGACTTCAATAGCCTGCAGTCTGACATCGGGCTTGGTGGTGCGGACCTGGTGCTAACCGATATTGCTCAGCTGCTGCTTGAACACTTCCCTGAAGGCACGTTGATTGCGCGTTTCAGTGATGATGCCTGCACTGTGCTCATCAACGGCATTGAGCCAGAAGCAGCATTGGAATCCCTGGAAAGTCTGCGGCGCAAGGTCGAGGCGAATCTGTTTGAAGCAGGCGGGCGTACCGTACAAATTACGCTCAGTATCGGTGTCTCCGCCATCAGTGAGACCAGCGCCGATCCGGATGAGGCGATAAACCGAGCGCACCGCCTTGCAGATCAGCTCAATACCGCGGGCGGCAACGCCGTCAAGATATTTAACCCACTGGAAGAGCTTGCGCACCAGGCAAATCGCGGCAATCTGATTGCGCTGATAAAGCACACTCTTGAGACCAATGGCTTCCGGCTGCTATTCCAGCCGGTGATCAGCCTGCGCGGGGATGACGCGGAGAACTATGAGACTTTTCTGCGCCTGTTAAATCATGAAGGCGAAGAAGTGCCGGCAGCAGACTTTCTGCCTGCCGCGCAGGAAGCGGGGTTGGCGGAAGAAATAGACCGTTGGGTAGTGACTCAGGCCACCCGCCTGCTCAGCAGTCATCGCAGCAAGGGGGCCAGTACTCACCTATTGATCAACCTCAGTGGCGCTAGCCTGCAAAATCCGGAAATGGTCGAGTGGATTGCCGGCAAACTGAAAGAGGCTCGGCTACCACCGGACAGTATTATCTTCCAGTTCAACGAAGCTGACGTGAATACCTACCTGAAGCAGGCCAAGGTGCATACCGAAGCATTGCGCGCACTGCACTGCAAGGTATCACTCAGCCACTTTGGCGGTGCACTGCACCCGTACGCCTCGCTTAAACATGTGCACGCCGACTACATAAAGATAGACGGGTCTTTCGCCCGAGATCTATCCGATCCTGCGGCAGTAGAAGCCTTGAAAAACATGGTCTCAACGCTGCACGCGCAGGGCAAACTGACTATCGTACCCTACGTCGACAGTGCGGCCATGATGCCAACGTTGTGGCAAGCAGGGGTCAACTATATTCAGGGCCACTATTTGCAACCGCCGAGCGACAGCATGAGTTACGACTTTTCTGCCGAATAGAGCAGCAACAAGCAGCCCTCGCAATAGAACGAAAACGCCCGGATTAATCCGGGCGTTTTTGCAATCGAGCTCCCACGTTAACCACCTTCACGGTCACGAAAGCCCAACAAGTATAAAATGCCATCCAACCCCAGGGTCGATATAGCCTGCTTGGCGGATTGTTTGACCAAAGGCTTGGCGCGAAACGCGACTCCAAGCCCGGCGATTGACAGCATCGGCAGATCATTGGCACCGTCGCCAACGGCAATCGTTTGCTCAAGACTGATACCTTCCTGCTGAGCCAGTTGGCGCAGTAACTCTGCCTTGCGCTGGCCGTCGACAATAGGCTCCTGCACTTCACCAGTAACCAGGCCATCGACCACAGGCAGCGCATTGGCATAGACATAATCAATGCCCAGCCGCTGCTGTAACTGCTCAGCAAAATAAGTAAATCCACCGGACAAAATAGCGGTTTTATAACCCAGCCGGCGTAACTGTGCGATCAAGGTCTCTGCACCTTCGGTCAGCCGCAAAGACTCGCCTACCTGCTGCAAGGTCGAGATAGGCAAGCCTTTCAATAACGCCATGCGCTCACGAAAGCTCGCTTTAAAATCCAATTCACCGCGCATAGCCCGTTCAGTGATCTCTGCTACGGCATCACCAACACCGGCGGCCTTGGCCAACTCGTCAATGACCTCTGCGTCAATCAGGGTTGAGTCCATGTCAAAAACGACCAGGCGGCGATTACGCCGAAAGATACTATCCTGCTGGAAAGCGATATCGACGCTCAACTCTTGTGCAATAGCGAGGAACTCGGCACGCAGCGCAGCAGGATCAGCTGGCTCGCCGCGCACCGAAAATTCGATACATCCCTTACCCTGGTCGGCAGGTAAGCCTTCAGGAATTCGGCCTGACAGACGATCAATATGATCTATGTTCAAATCATAGCGTGCGGTAATTTCGCTGACTCTGGCGATATGTTCTGCCGTAACGCGGCGTGCCAGCAGCGTAACTATGTGTCTGGGCTTGCCCTGCCCGGTCACCCAGCGCCCGTACTCTTCCGCGCTGACCGGGGTAAACCGCACCTGCTGATCCAGTTCATAGCCACGAAAAAGCACATCCTTCAGCACGTCTGACAACCCTTCTTCGCCCGTCATCTCGACCAGGATTCCAAAGGAAAGCGTATCATGAATAACGGCTTGGCCAATATCCAGGATGTTGACCTCGGCCTTCGCCAGCAGGCCGGTAATAGCCGCCGTCAGACCCGGACGATCCGGGCCGGTAATATTGATCAGGACTATTTCCTTCAAGGTAACCTCTTACGCCAAGCTAAAAACCGTATTCTAACCGGAATTGGCAACGACCTCACAGATGAACCCTTTTTCCATGCCGTGGTAATGGCTATACTCGCGGTTCAAGCCGCCAGCGGCCAGTTCTTGCCCACCCCAAGCCAATTCCGAGTCCTATTTTGAGCCGCTCAAGCCCGCCCCAAGACAATCTATTTCTGCGCAGCTATACACAAATCAGGCAAAGCTGCAGTAAATTCCGCTACGCGGTGCCACTACTGGTACTAATACCGCTGCTTGGAATATTGCTGCTGACACTCTGGTTTGGCAACAACCAGCTCCAGCGTGATATTGGTACCCAGGCAGATCGCGTAGGTGCAGCACTGGCTCGTCAGATCGCGTCAACCGCGGCTGAACCGCTGGCCGCGGGTGACAACCTGAGCCTGAACATTTTGCTCGCTGAGTGGAACCAGAACCCCTTAATCGCTCATGTAAGCCTTTATTCGACAGATAATCGAATTATCGCTGAAGCGGGTAACAAGCCGGCCACCCGCAACCGCGCTCCCGGTCAGGGGCGCTACATGTCAGCTGTTCTGCAACAAGAACAGGTGGCAGGCCAGATTCAGTTGATGTTGGCTGCACAACCATTCCGTCAGCCGGCGACCAACCTGATGCTGCATATAATCTGGAGCTTACTCGCTGTTTCGCTGGTCGCTGGCTTCACAGTCTGGTTATGGACAACGCGGCTGAGACGGGACCTGATCGCTATCGCCCAGTGGGACAGAAGCCCCAGTTATCCTGCACCAGCGAGCGCCCGTCATGATGAGCTGGGTGACTTTGCCCGCACCCTGACGCAACAACGTGGGCTTTATCCAGAGCCAGAGCCAGAGCCGGAAATACCGGTGGTCACAGAAATAGCCGCCGCACCCGCCGTCGACGAGGTTCAAAAAGCCCCCGTGGTCGTTGAAACCGGCGAGGTTGCAGACGCAGCAGCGCCTGAAGAAACAATCCATAGCGAAGCCTCGTTGACTGAAACGCCACCAACAGACACAGCTATTGATTCAGAACACGAGCCAGCCGACAACGACGAAGAGCTGGACGACAACGCCAATCCTCAAGTAGAAGATGAAGATGCTGCGGATACCCCGCTACCACGCCACGCGATGCTAGCGGTACGACTGGGCAATCAGGAAGCACTGCGCCGACTACCTCGTGAACGGTTACTGACGCTACTCGATCGGTATCGTGAGCACGTGCAACGTGCCGCGCAACTCTATGGTGGTCAACAACATACCTTGTTCGACGGCACCAGCGTGTTGATGTTCAGCCCTGGCGCTGAGGATACTCGCGATGAGCTGAATCACGGTCTTTGCTGTGGAGAGCTGTTGCGCGTGCTCGGGCATGATCTGCAGATTGAGATTGCCGATACCGGCATTGCTCTTCACCTTCAGCTCGCGCTGTGCCACGCCCCCGGACTCGATAACATCAGTGACGAAGCATTGAGCGAACATGAACTCTGTCAGCGTACGCTGGATCAACTGCAGCACAGCCGTAATCTTCTGCTGGTAGACGCTGAGCTGGCAGGCGCAGGCACCCTGGCTGATAGCGCTGTAGCACGCCGCCTGGCCAGCCAGAATGGTATTTACTGCATTGAGCGCCTGCTCGAACCCTATCAATCGATGGTAGAGAGCCAATTGAACAAGCTCTACAACCAACGCCAGGGCTGAGGAGCCTAGCCTGACTCAGCGCCAGGCTCCTGCACATGATGGCCTAGAGTCAGTGCAACCTAGTCGCCAGCAACTGGCGACTCAGGAGCAACATTGGAGCGTTCAACCGCGACAGCATCAACCTTCTGGAATCCGCGTGGCAACTTGTTGCCACGACGTCCGCGCTCACCGCAATAGTGCTCAAGATCTGACGACTTGAGGGTCAAGGTGCGCTTGCCAGCCGTCAACACCAGGCAAGCGCCCGGCGGAAGTACGGCCAAGCCGGCAACAAACTCTTCACGCGACTTAACCCGCGCCGATGGTAATGACAAAATCTTGTTACCCTTGCCCTTGGACAGCTGAGGCAGTTCAGACAGGCTGAATACCAGCAAGCGACCCTCATTGGACACCGCTGCCAACTGGCAACTCTTCAGATCTTGCACCCGCTGAGGTCTTAGTACCCGCCCACCCTCAGGCACACTAAGCAGCGCTTTGCCGTTCTTGTTTTTGGCCAGCAAATCAGAGCCCTGAGCAACAAAACCATAACCTGCATCCGACGCCAGCAAGTACAAAGCATCATCCTCAGGCATCAAGACGGTTTCAAAGCTGGCACCTGACGGTGGATTAAAACGCCCGGTCAGCGGTTCGCCCTGCCCTCTGGCAGAAGGCAGGGTGTGCGCTGGCAACGAATAACTGCGGCCACTACTGTCAATAAATACCGCCTGCTGATTAGTGCGGCCGCTAGCCTGGTCAAGGAAGGCGTCGCCAGCCTTGTAGCTCAAACCGGCGCCATCGACGTCATGCCCTTTGGCACAGCGTACCCAGCCTTTTTCCGACAGTACAACAGTGACGGGCTCAGAGGGCACCAACTCGGTTTCCGACAAGGCGCGTGCTTCCTTGCGCTCAACCAAGGGTGAGCGACGGTCATCACCGTAGGTTTCGGCATCGGCAATCAACTCATCACGAACCTTGTTACGCAACAAACGCTCGCTGCCCAGAATTTTCTCCAGACCATCACGCTCGGCGGCTAATGCATCCTGTTCACCGCGAATCTTCATCTCTTCCAGCCGCGCCAATTGACGCAGGCGGGTATCAAGAATGTAATCGGCTTGCAGATCGCTGAGCTCAAAGCGTGCAATCAGCTCAGCTTTAGGCTGCTCTTCGGTGCGAATGATATGGATAACTTCATCCAGATTAAGGAAGGCAACCAACAAACCTTCCAACAGATGCAAACGAGCCAGTATCTTGTCCAGTCGGTATTGCAGGCGACGGCGCACAGTGGCAACGCGAAAGCCCAGCCACTCTGTGAGCATGGTCCACAGATCCTTCACCGCTGGTCTGCCATCGGTGCCTATCACGTTCATATTGACGCGATAACTGTGCTCCAGATCCGTAGTCGCAAACAGGTGCTGCATCAACTCGTCCAAATCGATCCGGTTTGAGCGCGGCACTATAACAATGCGGGTTGGGTTCTCGTGATCGGATTCGTCACGCAGATCAGCCACCATGGGTAGCTTTTTATTCTGCATCTGGCCAGCAATTTGCTCCAACACCTTGGCACCGGACACCTGATGCGGCAGCGCAGTGATCACTATCTCGCCATCTTCGCGGTTCCAGACAGCGCGAGTGCGCACCGACCCCCGACCTGTGGCATAGATTTTCAGCAGCTCGTTGCGCGGCGTAATGATCTCCGCTTCGGTTGGGAAATCCGGCCCCTGGATATGCTCCAGAATCTCGTCCAGCCCCGCGCCCGGGTCATCCAACAAACGAACACAGGCGGCCGCCACTTCACGCAGGTTATGCGGCGGCACATCGGTCGCCATACCCACAGCGATACCCGTGGTGCCGTTGAGCAGCAGGTTCGGCAAGCGGGCCGGTAGCACCATGGGTTCATCCATAGTGCCGTCAAAGTTAGGCTGCCAGTCGACCGTGCCCTGCCCCAGCTCGGTCAGCAGCGTTTCACTGTAGCGCGCCAGTCGCGCCTCGGTATAACGCATGGCGGCAAAGGATTTAGGATCATCTGGTGCACCCCAGTTACCCTGCCCGTCGACCAGTGGGTAACGGTAGGAAAAAGGCTGCGCCATCAATACCATAGCTTCGTAGCAGGCCGAATCACCGTGCGGATGATACTTACCGAGAACGTCACCGACGGTACGCGCCGACTTTTTGTGCTTTGAGGTGGCCGAGAGGCCCAGCTCACTCATCGCATAGATAATGCGGCGCTGCACCGGCTTGAGACCATCACCAATATGCGGCAGCGCTCGATCCATGATGACGTACATGGAGTAGTTGAGATAAGCCTCTTCAGTAAAAGACGCCAGCGTACGACGCTCTACTCCCTCGAGACTCAGATCCAGGCCATCACTCATACACAATCTCCGTTATGGCTTGCCGTGCTGATGCCGGCCGCCGCACTACTTGTTCACTGATACTGTCGCAGCAGCAATTCACCGCCGCGCGAGCTGAAATCCAATTGCCGCAGCGCACTCATGCCCAGCAACACCTCTTCGCCACCCATACCCGGCACGATCCCCGCTTCCACGTCGTGCAGCACGATGTCACCAATGCGCAGCCTGTCTAGCCGGGTGCTAAAACCCGGCGCAGTACCATTAGCGGTTTCTACCATAAATCTCCGCCCTTGCTTTAGCCCCATCTGCTCGGCAAGTTCAGCCGGGACCGCCACAAAGGAAGCGCCGGTATCAACCAAAAAGGTCACGCCATGCTGGTTGATCTGGCCATCGACCAGAAAATGCCCTTGGCGATTTGGCTCAAGCAGCACCTCCACGGCATTATCCAAGTGAACCGAGTCAGGCTTTTGATTGGGATTTTGCTGACGCTCCTCTACCCCGCTAAACCAGTAGGCAGCCAGCAACAAACCGGCTGCCCAGGCGAGTATCAACATACCTGTGCCTAACCGACGTTGACTGGGGGGCGGGGCGTCAGTCACGTTTGGTTTCCTCCTGCCAGTCGCTCGGTAGTTCAAATTGAAAAATCCACGGTCGGCTATCACCATCCGGTCGCACGCGATCGTTGTTATCCAGACCAATCATGATGCCGTCTTCATTGATCAATAGTGCTTCGGCCAAGCCAAAGGGGGCGTCAGGGTAGAAGTAAGGTTCCGCCAATACCGTCTGAGCAAAAGACCAGCAACGCTCGCGCTTGCCCGAAACCGAACTACGCCGACAGACCTGATGCGCATTGCGCTCCAGTGTCCATAACTTACCCTGCCATAACACCAGATCAGAGAAGTCGGCGGGCAACACTTCTTTATTCAACACGCCCGGCGCAAAAGTGTCTGTAGGCAGGAATCGACGCTCAGCCAGCAGAACACAGCCCGCCAGTGGGCAGCGCCATTGGTCATCCTGACGTTGCAACTTCAGCAAACCGCGCCCTTGGCGCTCTGCTGCCAACCAGAGTGTTTCCGCTTCGGCGTCAATAGCCACGCCCTCAGCCAGGGCATTGACCTGTTGCCATAAGCCTCGGCTCTCTCCCTCGCTGTAGACCGCAGGGTCAAGATCCAGCCACTGGCCTTTGACCGCGGTTTCGCCTGCTGGCGGCAGCTTCAGCACACCCAACTGACTTTCACTAACCAGATAACGATTGGCCTGCGCATCGCAAGCCAGGCCTTCAAAATCCAGCGCGCGACCGCTCAATCCCCGCAGCCAGGCGCCAGCCAGCAGCTGCACAGGCAACATGCTGGGCGAGTCCTTGGGTAATTCAAAGTGTTCAGCGCTGGCTTGCCAGCTAGCACCAATGGTCTGCAATACAAACAGAGTTTGATCTTCACGGTCTGACAACGCCAACAACTGACTACCACAATACTGCAGCGCCGAAAGATTACCGCGCTCCATGCCATCAACCGGCAGCGCCTGCACCAGAGCCAGCTCAGGCGCTCTTTCAAAGGCATTGACGGGTAGCGCAACAAACAACAAAGAGGCCAGCGCAAGCTGTCTGACAAACTGGCTCAAAGCAGCACCTCGGCCAGGTTACCCTTGCTTTCCAGCCATATTTTGCGGTCACCAGACCGCTTTTTCGCCAGCAGCATATCCATCAGTTGCTCCGTGTCCTGCGTATCGTCCACGGTCAGTTGCACCAGACGGCGGGTATCCGGTGCCATGGTTGTTTCACGTAACTGCAGCGGGTTCATCTCACCGAGACCCTTGAAGCGAGTGACCTGAATCTTGCCACGCTTACCCTCGGCTTCTATACGATCAAGGATGCCCTGTTTTTCCGCATCATCCAGCGCGTAATAAATGTCTTTGCCGATATCCACGCGATACAAGGGCGGCATGGCGACAAAAACGTGACCAGCCTCTACCAGTGGGCGGAAGTGACGTACAAACAAGGCGCACAGCAGCGTCGCAATGTGCAAACCGTCCGAGTCGGCATCAGCGAGGATACAAATCTTGCCATAGCGCAGCTGCTCAAGACTGCCAACACCCGGATCGACACCAATGGCCACGGCAATATCGTGAACCTCCTGCGAGCCCAGAACCTCGCTCGATTCCACTTCCCAGGTGTTAAGGATTTTGCCGCGCAACGGCATGATGGCTTGAAATTCTTTGTTGCGCGCCTGCTTGGCGCTACCCCCTGCGGAGTCACCCTCTACCAGAAACAGCTCTGAACGGCGCGTATCCTGCCCCACACAATCAGCCAGCTTACCCGGCAACGCAGGCCCCTGAGTAATACGCTTGCGCTCAATTTTCTTGCCGGCCTTGAGACGACGACCAGCGTGACTAATCGCCAGTTCAGCCAGTTGCAAGCCGATATCAGCATGCTGATTGAGCCAAAGGCTGAAGGCATCCTTGACCACACCCGAGACAAACGCAGCCGACTCACGCGAGGACAGGCGCTCTTTCGTCTGCCCGGAAAACTGCGCTTCGGCCATTTTCAGCGACAAGACATAGCTGACCCGTTCCCAAATATCCTCAGGAGCCAGCTTGACGCCGCGTGGCAGCAGATTGCGAAACTCGCAGAACTCGCGAATAGCCTCCAACAGGCCGGCGCGCAGACCGTTGACGTGAGTGCCGCCTTGCGCTGTTGGGATCAGGTTAACGTAGCTTTCCTGCACCAGTTCGCCGCCTTCCGGCAGCCAGAAAACAGCCCAATCGACTGCCTCCTTGCTCGACGAAAGGCTACCGGTAAAGGGCTCATCTGGTAGTTTTGGCCATTCGGCACAGGAATCTATCAGGTAATCACGCAGACCATCTTCGTAATACCAGCTGTTGCTTTCACCATTCTGGCGGTCTTCAAACTCAACCTTCAAGCCAGGACAGAGTACTGCTTTCGCCTTCAACAGATGCTTGAGTCGAGCGATGCTGAACTTGGCTGAGTCGAAATAGCTCGCGTCGGGCCAGAATTTGACAGTGGTTCCCGTGTTGCGTTTGCCTACGGTGCCAACCACCTCCAGCTCTTGCACTTTTTCGCCGCTTTCAAACGCCATGGCGTATTCCTGGCCATCACGCTTGACGCGCACATCGACCCGCAGCGAGAGCGCGTTAACGACCGAAATACCGACCCCGTGCAAGCCACCGGAGAACTGATAATTTTTGTTCGAGAACTTACCCCCCGCATGCAAACGGGTAAAGATGAGTTCGACCCCCGACACACCCTCTTCCGGGTGAATATCCACTGGCATACCCCGACCATCGTCGCTGACCTCGAGCGCATTGTCCGGATGCAAAACGACGGTAATGGTACGGGCATGCCCGGCCAGAGCCTCATCGACACTGTTATCAATTACCTCTTGGGCAAGATGGTTCGGGCGAGTGGTGTCGGTGTACATACCGGGACGACGACGTACCGGGTCCAGGCCGCTGAGTACTTCCAGCGCATCAGCGTTGTAGGTCGATTGAGACATGATCTGAGCGGTTTTCCTTATTATTCATGGGCTGCCGGTAGTGCTCCAGCCGCGCTGAATGCCGTGCGAAACAGGGAATCTGCGACACATAGTATCCGTCTGGCACCACCACTGCCAATGGCCCGGTCCATTGATGCAAACAGGGGCCAAAACAGGCAGCAGATGGAAGGGGGGTACCAGCGAAAACCCGGTCGTGGTGCGGAGTTCAATAAACTCAGTAACCGGTCGCGCCAGGATCGGGAAGATAGCTGCCGGGAGGCAGTCGTGACACCTCGGTTTCGATTCGACCATCATCGTACAAGCGAAGCCAGCGGTAACCGGGCGCCAGGGTATCAGTGGCAAAATCCTCGCTATCGGTAGCAAACTGCACACAGGTAGAGGGCGTAGCCATCAGCCGCACTCCACTACGCTCCCCATCGAATGCTTGATGTACATGCCCCCAGAGCACCGCTTTGACCGCTGACTGGCCCGCTAGACGAGCAAAAAAAGTGTCCGCATTGCGCAAACCAATAGGCTGCATCCAGCTACAGCCGATGTCGACCGGATGGTGATGCAGACAGACCAGCAGATGACGATCGCCGGCGGTTGCCAAGGCATCATCAAAGCGCTGCAACTGGCTATCAGCCAGGTATCCGGCAACCGATCCGGACACACTCGAGTCCAGCAGCACGATACGCCAGCTGCCGATATCTACCCAATCCTGGCTCATACCGGAGGCAGCACCCAGACGCTGCATCATGGCGGCGTCATCGTGGTTGCCCGGTATCCAGTGACATGGCGCAGGCAGCTGCAAGCTGGCCTCGATAAAACGCCGATAGGCGAGCTCACTGGCATCTTGGGCTATATCGCCGGTAGCCAGGACCAGATCCATACGGGCAATCTCCGACAGCACGAGATCAACCACAGAGTTCAAACTATCAAGCGTATCAAGGCCCAGCAGATCGTCGCTGTCTGCCGCGAAAAGATGGCTGTCGGTCAACTGAACTATGCAGACATAATCCGTTCCCGCCAATTCCGCTAACGACATGGAAGCACTACTCCTGATTTTCTTCCCAGTTTCAATCATGCAGTCTGCCGCGCAGAGATTCCAGCACTTGGCTACCCCTCAATGCACAAAAGTGAACGACTGCGCACTTTGTCCATGTCGCTGGCAATAACCCAACCACTCGCCGAGAAACTGATTTAACTGATATTTTTCATCGGGTTGCAGCATCTGTTCATTCGGATAAGGATAGACCCCTCGAAAACGACGGCTGTTGTAGGCAGCTACCACTTCGGCCATCCCCGCATCGTGATACAGACGTACCTCCATACTCGGGGGGGTTACCCAATCGTGCTGCCGCTCATGTGACAACAGCAGTGTTGTGGTGTAACGACAGCGTTCCAACACCCGCATATGAAGTGCTTGCTGACTACCGTCCCCGGCATCAAGCGCGATGCGATGATCATCCTGCTCAGCCATCGCTGGCATTAACTTGAGCAATCGCCAGTAATTGGTCTCACACAAAGCCTGTAAGCCAATCAGGTCAACACGGTAGCGGGGTTTGCGCAGGGCGTTCATGGACGAGGCCCCAGGTTGTCACGTACCTGTGCAAGATTCATCTCCAGCCATTGCAAGGCGATAATAGTAGCGGCATTGTCGATCCTGCCGTCCGCAAGCGCCTGCATGGCGTCGGATCGTGACCAGAGACTAACGCGAATATCTTCGCCTTCCTCCTCCAGACCATGAATCCCACCTGCACCGCGGCTGTCGACTCTCGCTAGATAAAGGTGTACCTGCTCATCGCTCCCCCCGGGGGAAGGGAAATAGCGGCAGATAGGGGTCAAATCGAGCAGCGCAAGGCCAGCTTCTTCTTCAGCTTCACGATGCGCTACCTGTTCGGGCGCTTCATCCTTGTCAATAAGGCCAGCAACCAGTTCCAGCATCCAGGGTCGTTCGCTCTTGTCGATAGCGCCCACCCGTACCTGCTCAATCAGTACCAACTGATCCAGCCATGGGTCATAGGGCAGCACACAAACGGCGTCGTGGCGCACAAATAGCTCGCGCCGCAGCGAAGGGCCCCAGCCACCATTAAACAAACGATGGCGCAGGGTCAGCACATCTAGCCGATAAAAGCCCTTGAAACCGGTCTGCCGATCCAGCACTTCGACATCGGCACGGGTAAAGTCGGTCACGTTGCCCCCAAGGGTTGTGGTCAGCGCCTGGCCGACACACAACATGCGTAAACAAAAGAAATCTTGTCGCTGTCGGCCGGGCAAAGACCGCCCTGACCTGCAAACAAGCCTCTAAACTCGCATACCTGCGGGGGTAACGGCAAGCTTTCGCCGCCCGCTTTTAGTTGGGCAGCGAAGGCATCAGACTTTCTGGTAAAGCTGTGAACCGGTTGAGCGGAACTCCTGCGACTTTGCCTGCATGCCCTCTTCAACCGCTAGGTCAACTGCTTCAATGCGCTGCGCCGCCGCGTAGTCGCGTACTTCCTGGGTGATTTTCATGGAGCAGAACTTAGGGCCACACATGGAGCAAAAGTGCGCCACCTTAGCCGAGTCCTTGGGCAGCGTTTCATCATGAAAGGCACGTGCGGTATCGGGATCAAGGCCGAGGTTAAACTGATCGTCCCAGCGGAATTCGAAGCGTGCCTTGCTCAAGGCGTTGTCACGAATCTGCGCCCCCGGATGCCCTTTAGCCAAGTCGGCTGCGTGTGCAGCGATTTTATAGGTAATGATGCCGGTCTTTACGTCATCCCGATTGGGTAGCCCCAAATGCTCTTTGGGCGTGACATAACAGAGCATCGCGCAACCAAACCAGCCGATCATCGCCGCGCCAATACCGGACGTAATATGGTCGTAACCGGGAGCGATGTCGGTGGTCAGCGGCCCCAGCGTATAAAAAGGTGCTTCATCGCAGCACTCCAGTTGCTTGTCCATATTTTCCTTGATGAGCTGCATAGGCACATGCCCTGGACCTTCGATCATGCATTGCACGTCATGCTTCCAGGCGATTTTGGTCAACTCACCAAGGGTTTCCAGCTCACCGAATTGCGCTGCATCGTTGGCGTCGGCGATCGAACCGGGACGCAGGCCATCACCCAGCGAAAAGGACACATCATAGGCCTTCATGATCTCGCAGATATCGTCGAAGTGGGTATAAAGGAAGTTTTCCTGATGATGTGCCAGGCACCATTTGGCCATAATGGAGCCGCCACGCGACACTATTCCGGTCACCCTTTTAGCCGTCATCGGCACATAACGCAGCAGCACTCCAGCATGAATGGTGAAGTAGTCCACGCCTTGCTCGGCTTGCTCAATCAAGGTATCGCGAAAAATTTCCCACGTCAGGTTCTCGGCGATTCCATCTACTTTCTCCAGCGCCTGATAGATGGGGACCGTACCGATGGGCACCGGGGAGTTGCGGATGATCCACTCACGGGTCTCGTGAATATTTTTACCCGTGGACAAATCCATCACCGTATCCGAGCCCCAGCGAATACCCCAGGTCATCTTCTCCACCTCTTCTTCGATGGAGGAGCCTAGTGCCGAGTTGCCGATATTACCGTTGATCTTCACCAGAAAATTACGGCCGATGATCATCGGCTCCAGTTCAGTGTGGTTGATATTGGCAGGAATAATGGCGCGTCCACGCGCCACCTCATCGCGCACAAACTCGGGCGTTATCTCCTTGGGCACGGCGGCACCAAACCCGTGGCCTGGATGCTGATCGGCCAGCAGACCATCGGCACGAGCCTGCGCCAACTTCATATTCTCGCGGATGGCGATGTATTCCATCTCGGGTGTGATAATACCCTTGCGCGCATAGTGCATCTGGCTAACGTTGCGTCCTGCCAGCGCGCGGCGCGGGGTGCGCACATGGGCAAAACGCATGTGATCCAATGCTGGATTGGACAGACGGGCACTGCCGAACTCGGAACTCAGACTTGGTAGCACTTCGGTGTCGCCGCGGGCATCAATCCAGGCGCCGCGCACGTCCGCCAGTCCTGCGCGCAAATCAATCTGTACCCTTGGATCGGTGTAGGGGCCGGAAGTGTCATACACCAGCACCGGCGCGTTTGGCTCAACACCCTTATCAGTCTGGGTATCAGCCAGGCTGATTTCGCGCATCGGTACGCGGATGTCGGGGCGCGAGCCTTGAACGTAAATCTTGCGCGAGTTGGGAAAAGGCTGGGTGGCCGCGCTATCGGAGCCAGAGGTGGCGATAGCGGTATCAGAAGGCTTACTGCTCATGGTTATGCTCCACTGCGTTGATATGTGCAGGGAACCGAAAAGGCGTGCGCGCCCGTCCGCATTAACGGCAGAACGGTAGGCACATATCTCGATTCCTACGCCGGTACTAACCGGTTCAGGTTCAACGGGTATCATCTCAGCTGCCACAATGGCGGCAGCACCCCGTCAAGATTTGTCCACAGTCTAGAAGCTTGTCAGCACGCCTTCAAGCCACACCCTCCAGTATTTTCGGAATCAGCCAAAACTCATCTAACAGGTTAAAAAAAGCGCCAAGTCGGCCAGTTAGTGCAGTAAAAACACTTTGTTCCCAAAGGCTACCAATGCATTGCTTGACCGTGGGGCACCAGCTCTTTAGCCTTGGTTGACAATTCCAACCATGCGAAGGATTCATGCATGCTGCGCCCCTTGTTTGCCGCCTTGTTGCTCGCTGGCGTATCCGGCCATGTTGCCGCCAATACAGACCTCATGACCATCTATCAGGAGGCGCTGCTAAATAGCGCCGATCTGGCCGCCGCACAGGCTGATACCAGGGCCCGTCAGGAGGCCCTGCCACAGGCGCGATCTCAGCTACTACCCAATATCGGTATCGGCGCAGGCGCGTCGCGAGAAGATATTGATATCGATGGCGTCGGCGGCGATAGATATAACACTCACTACTATCAGGCCAGCCTGACGCAGCCCCTGTTTCGCGCCAACCGCTGGTTCGACTATCAGTCCGCGAAGTCCCTGAGTCAGCAGGCAGAACTAGAGTTTTCTGCGACCCAGCAAAATCTCATACTGGAAGTCTCCCAAGCCTACTTCAACGTATTACGTGCGTCCGACAACCTCGCGACTGCCAAGGCTGAAGAGGATGCCTTCGAGCGGCAAATGCAGCAGGCACAGGAGCGCTTTGATGTAGGTCTGTCGGCGCGCACCGACGTACTCGAAGCGCGGGCAGGATACGATACTGCGCGGGCAGCACGACTGACCGCGAAGACCAATCTCGATGTCAGCTATCAGGCACTGACGCGGCTGACCAACCAGGACTACGACAGCCTGTATGGCATCAGCCATGAGCTGCCGGTATTGCCGCCCTCACCTGCAAACCTGCAGCAATGGGTCGAGACCGCATCGACACAGAATCTCAACCTGCTGGCATCACGTTATGCCATTGATAGTGCTGAGGATGGTCTGCGTAGCAGCAAGGCTGGTTATGCACCGGTAGTCGATGCCTTCGTGCGTTACAACGACACCAATGGCGGCGCTGAAATCGCCCGTGCGGGCCAGTCGGCGAATGACACGGCGCTGACCAGCTTTGGCGTAGAACTGACGATGCCGTTATTTACCGGTGGCCTGACCACCTCGCAGGTGCGCGAGTCGACCTACCGCCTGACTCAGGCTGAACAATTGAGCGAGGCCCAGAAACGCCGCGTGGTAGAAAGCACCCGCAACCTTTACCGTACCGTCACCTCCAGCGTTGATGAAATCGACGCCCGACGCCAAGCCATTGTCTCTGCCAAGGCCGCACTGGACGCGACGCAGACAGGATACGAAGTCGGTACCCGCAACGTCGTCGACGTACTGGAGTCCCAGCGTAATCTGTTCCGTACCGTGCGTGACTACAATACCTCGCGTTACAACTACATCATCGACAATTTGAGCCTCAAGCAATCTGCTGGCACCCTAAGCCCGCAGGATCTTGAAGAGCTGTCGAAGTGGCTAATTGCGGACTACGATCCCGACCGCGATTTTATCCCCGAACCAACCGAAGAAGAAATCGAGCGGATGTCCATGGGGCGTCAGACACCTAGTCGGTCAACTGATAACAGCAGCACAGGCTCCACCTTCTGAACCTAAAGCAACACAGTATCCAACAAAAAAGGCGCCGTTATGAGGGCGCCTTTTTTGTTGGATACTTCTAACGCCGCCGTTTAGAGTCGTTGCTCAATCCCCTGCAGCAACAGCTCAAGCGCACCCTGGTTTGCCGCAACCACAGCCAGACCCGCATCGCCCGCCTGCTTTCGCGCTTTAGAGTCCTGCAGCAACGTCAGCAAGGCTTCTGAGATGCCCTGCGAATCATTAACCAATTGCAGCGCACCAGCGCCCTGTAGCAGGTCATTTATTTCGGTGAAATTAAAGCGGTGCGGGCCAGACAATACCGGCAAACCCAGTGCTGCGGGCTCCAGATAATTATGCCCGCCATTGGGCACTAGAGAACCGCCAACAAAGGCGACATCGGCACAGGCATAAAGCATGACCAGCTCCCCCATGGTGTCGCCGAGCAATACCTGATCCGTTGGCGCCGGCGAACCGCCCTGACTACGCCGAACCTGCAACAGGCCTGCGTCCGAAACCTGGCGAGCAACGCTGTCGAAGCGCTCAGGATGGCGCGGCACCAGTATCAAAAGCGCATCTGGCAACGTCTGCAAAAGCACTTGGTGAGCGCGCAGAACCTGTTCGTCTTCCCCTGCATGGGTACTGGCGGCAATCCAGACAGGACGCTCGCCCCAGTTTTTGCGCAGCGCATGTGCCTGAGCCAGCAATGCGGCGGACGGACGAAAATCGAACTTGATGCTACCCGTAACCATCATCGCCGACTTATCTACCCCCAGCGATGAGAAACGCAATGCCTCTGCCTGGCTCTGGACGGCAACCCAGTCGAGCGCGGCAAACATCGGTTTTACCAGCCAGCTAACCCGCTGATACCCCCTCGCCGAGCGCTCCGACAGTCGCGCGTTGGCCAACACCAGGGGTACCTGGGCTCGCTCGCACTCGGCAACCAGATTAGGCCACAACTCAGTTTCCATAATAATACCGACGCGTGGCTTCAGTTTGCGCAACAACCGACGCTGCAGCCAGGGCAAGTCATAGGGCAGATAAGCATGCCCCACCTGCCCACCAAAGAGTTTGCGAATCTGCTCTGAACCGGTCGGCGTCATACACGTAATGGTGATAGGCAGATCGGGATGACGCTGCATCAATTCGCGCACCATAGGTGCCGCCGCAATACTCTCCCCCACCGAAACGGCATGCACCCATATACCGCCCTGGCGCACATCACCGCCTAAAGCAAACCGCTCGGACCAGCGTCTGGCGTACGCTGGCGCCCGCCAAGCCCGATAAATCAGACGCAGCAGTATCAGCGGGATGCAAAGGGTAAAAAAGATACTGTAAAGGGTACGGGTCATGGCTTCTTCCTGTGATCAAGCGCGACATAGAGTAGCAGATGTGACCCGCGGGCCCGGCAGTGTCTATACTAGTGCTTTGCCGCGCCGGGCCGAATCCGCCAAACATTTATTGTCAGGCGCTTTTGTCGGCCCGCCAGCCTTCTTGACTAAAGCACCGGGAGCTCATGAGTACAACCCTTGAAACCGATATTTGCATCCTCGGCGGCGGTATCGCCGGGCTATGGCTAAACGCGCGTCTACGCCAACTAGGCTACAGCACACTGCTGGTTGAACGGGGCGCGTTGGGCGGTGGCCAGAGCGTTAAATCCCAGGGCATCATCCATGGCGGCACCAAGTACGCTCTGAATGGAAAACTCAGCAGCGCAGCCGAAGCAATCGCCGGCATGCCTGAGCGCTGGCGAGCGAGCCTGCAGGGAACCGGCGAGCTGGATCTGCAGGGCGTACGCGTGCTCTCCGAGCACCATTATCTCTGGTCGCCGGGCAGCCTCATCAGCAACCTTGCCGGTTTTTTCGCCAGCAAGGCGCTGCGTGGCCGCGTCGAGCAGGTCAAGGGCAAGCAACTGCCCAAGGTATTTTCCAACGCAGCCTTCAAAGGCAAGGTTTACCAGTTGGCTGAGCTGGTCATTGACGTGCCGACCGCCATTCAGCGTCTTGCCGATCTAGCGGGTGACAGTCTGATAGCCGATAGCGCGCCGCATCTGCAGCGTGCCAGCGACGGCAGTATCGAAGGCGTGCGTCTGCAGCATCAGACAATCAAAGCTCAACGCTATGTGCTCAGTGCCGGAGAAGGGACTGAAGGCCTGCTAAACGACTGGCAACACCCAGAACCTGTGATGCAACGCAGACCGTTGCAAATGGTGCTGGTAAAAGGTCCAGACCTACCACCGCTGTATGCGCACTGCCTGGGCAGCAGCCCAAAGCCACGCATGACCGTCACTACGCACCCGTGTGCAGACGGGCAATGGTGTTGGTACCTTGGTGGCGAGCTGGCCGAACAAGGCGCTGGCCAGACGCCAGATGACCTGATCAACAAGGCCAAGCGCGAGCTGCGTGAGCTATTGCCTTGGGTATCGCTGGAAGGCACTCGCTGGACCACACTGCCGGTCAATCGCGCAGAGCCAGCGCAAAGCGGGCTGGTGCGCCCGGACACGGCCTTCGTGCAGCCCGTGGCAAATGCACTGGTCAGCTGGCCGACGAAGCTTGCCTTGGCGCCGAACCTTGCAGATCAGGTCATCGCACAGCTTGCAGCGCAACAGATCAAGCCTGAAAAGCCCGCAGCGGTCACTAGCGAGCTACCCAAACCAAAAGTATCGGCACCGGTGTGGGATATCTGCTTCCCATGAGTCTGCACAAGCATTACCGCACCCTGGGCAGTACCGGGATGAGTCTCTCACCGCTAGGGTTAGGCACCGTCAAGTTTGGCCGGAATCAGGGGGTGAAATATCCTAGTCATTTCGATCTACCCTCTGATCAGCAAATACGCAACCTGCTGGCACAAGCACAGGACTTGGGCATCAACTTGCTGGATACCGCGCCAGCCTACGGCATCAGCGAGGAGCGCCTCGGTCCGCTGCTGGCGGGTCAGCGAGCGGACTGGCTGATCTGCACTAAAGTGGGCGAAGAGTTCAGCAACGGCGAGTCCAGCTTTGACTTCAGCGCGCAGCATACCAAGCGCTCTGTTGAGCGCTCTCTGCAGCGGCTAGGTACGGACTATCTTGACCTGGTTCTGGTGCACTCCGATGGCAATGACCTGCAAGTTCTGGATGGTGAAGTCTATCCCACGCTGCAGCAGCTCAAACAACAAGGTCTCATCCGTGCGTTTGGTCTGTCCGGCAAGACCATTGAGGGCGGTATCCGGGCACTGGAGTTGGGTGATTGCGCCATGGTCACCTACAACCTGAATGAGCAAGCAGAGCGCCCGGTACTGGACTTTGCCCTGTCACACAACAAGGGCATTCTGATCAAAAAGGCGCTAGCTAGCGGCCATCTCTGCGTTGCGGGTGAAGATCCCGTGCGCAAGGGCCTGGAGTTAGTACTCGGCCATGATGCAGTTACCAGCGCCATCATCGGCACCATCACCCCGGCGCATCTGTCACAGAATGTGCAGGCTGCACTGGCTGTACTTGGCTCACAGGAGTAACGCATGACCTTAATCGTTGCCCGCAAGAACCCGGTGATATTCAAAACCCAGGCTATTCACATACAGGCCAGCAAAGAAGTGCTGCGTTACGCGCCTACCGGGAATCCCCTGAGCTTTTTTGAGATGCAGGAACGCAGGCAACCAATAACCGTGCAGAACCCAGAGCACTTTGAGCTGACAGTGGCCAACCTGGGGGTTTCTGTCGATATTCAGATGGAATGGCAAGGGCGGCAATTTCAGCTATTAGTGCGACAAGACCGGCCTGACCGCGGCGATAACGTACTCAAACTACTGTCAGGCTACGTGCCCGCGCATGAGTTACGCGTGCCTCTACTGACGGCCATGACCGAAATAGCTGAAGAGTTGTTGGTAGAAACCGAGTCGGGTTGGCTACAAGGCCGCTATCAGGATACCTGGCTGCCCACGCCTTACGCCGACAGCCTGGCGTTGGACGAGGAGCAGGTATTTCGCCTCAGTTCACTCGGTGGTTCCAGTCGTCCCGTACTGTGCCGTGAGCTCAACCTGTTGGAGCGTCCGCGAGCCTACGTGCACCTCCCCAGCAACTCGCTGCAGCTGGTCTACCAGATGCGCCTGGCACTGCCGCAGTCGGCCAAACGACTGTCGCTGCTGCATACCGATGAGTTTCTTGATGAAGACAGTGGCGAGCTGGTCGCGCAAATGGACTACGAACGCCCAGAGCTGTTTCTGGCCGAACACCGGGACGGCAAGGCAACAGGCAAACTGTTCATTCTGTTACGCGGAAAGTTAATCGAGCAGGACAGTCAAGAAATGCTACTGAGTGAGGCCTTTGCACCTCAGCACGGATGGATAGTGAACGCCCAGAATTGCAGCTGGCAGGAGGGTCTCGGCGAGCGCTGACCCCCTCCCCCAGGCATATTCAGTGCTGATCACGCTCGCGGATTTTTTCCACTATTGCTGTCGTTGAGCAGCTGTCGACAAAGTTAAGCACCTTAACTTCCCCGCCGTATGCCTGAACAATAGGCGCACCCACGACCTGACCCACACTATAGTCGCCGCCCTTCACCAGCACATCCGGCTTGACCTGCTCCAGCAAACGCTCTGGTGTATCTTCCGCAAAACTGATAACCCAGTCGACAGCGCCCAAGCCAGCCAACACCGTCATACGTCGCTCGACGCTATTGATGGGACGCCCCGGACCTTTCAAACGCGTAACGGAGGCATCATCGTTGATCGCGACTATGAGTCTATCGCCCTGACTGCGCGCTTCTTCCAGGTAACCAACGTGACCGGCGTGAATAATATCAAAGCAGCCGTTGGTAAACACGATGCGTTCACCATGGGCACGAGCATCTTCCAGCGCCTGCAGCAGCTGCTCTACACCAACCACACCGCGCTCGCTGCCCTGCTCGCGCTGAACCGCACGACGCAACTCAGGCGCGCTAATAGCCGCCGTACCCAGCTTGCCTATAACGATACCGGCAGCAATGTTTGACAGCCCAACCGCATTTGGCAAGCTCTCACCAGCCGCTAGTGCCGCAGCCAAGGTGGAAATAACGGTATCACCAGCGCCCGTCACATCAAACACTTCAAGCGCACGCGCCGGGAGGTGCAATGCGGGCTCGCCGCTGCGTAATAGCGTCATCCCCTGTTCACTACGAGTCACCAGCAAGGCATCCAGCTGTAGCTCGGCGATCAGCGCCATACCCTTCTCGACCAGTTCCTGCTCGCTACCACAGCGGCCTACAACCGCTTCAAATTCGGCCAGGTTGGGCGTAATCAGGCTGGCACCACGATAGATGGAAAAATCACTGCCTTTAGGATCAGCTAATACCGGCACGCCGCGCTCACGAGCAAGTTTTATCAGCGCCTGATGATTGACCAGGGCACCCTTGCCATAGTCTGACAGCACCAGCACCTTTGCCTTATCCAGCAAGCCTGAAACCGACGCCAGCAACGCATCTGCGTCCGTAGCAAAGCGCTCTTCAAAATCCAGCCGAATAAGCTGTTGATGGCGACTCATGACGCGCAACTTGGTAATGGTTGGCTGACCTTCACACTGCTGAAAATCGCAGTAAACGCCTGCGGCGTTCAACCGCTGCTGCAGGCTCTCGGCAGCTTCATCCTTGCCGGTTACACCGACTAGCCAGGCAGGAGCGCCAAGCGCTGAGATATTCAAGGCAACGTTGCCCGCGCCACCGGGGCGATCTTCTATCTGCTCGACCTTAACCACCGGCACCGGCGCTTCAGGTGAGATCCGGTGGGTAGGCCCATGCCAATAACGATCCAACATCACATCCCCGACCACGAGTACCGGGGCGGAGTCGAAGCGGGGCATGGTCAATTTCATCTTGTCTGATACCTGTTTCTGGTCCGACAGCGCGCCGGAAGGTTGCATATTAGCCGTGGCTTTCTTCTTCAAACTGCATACTGTGCAAGCGGGCATAGTACCCATTCTGAGCCATCAACTCGGCATGCGAGCCGCGCTCAACAATCTTGCCCTGATCCATCACCAGAATAATATCGGCTTTCTCGATGGTCGATAGGCGGTGAGCGATCACCAGCGTCGTACGCCCCTGCATCACACGATCCAGCGCGGCCTGAATGTGCCGCTCTGACTCGGTATCCAGCGCCGAGGTAGCCTCATCAAGGATCAATACCGGCGCATCCTTCAGCAGCGCTCGTGCAATGGCCAGACGCTGGCGTTGCCCGCCCGATAACAACACGCCGTTCTCACCTACCAGGGTATCGAACCCTTGCGGTAACTGATCGATAAACTCCTTGGCGTAAGCTGCTTCGGCCGCCGCTTTGACGGCCTCCATCGGCGCACCAGCCAGATCACCATAGGCAATATTGCTGGTGATAGTGTCGTTAAATAACGTCACATGTTGGCTGACCAATGCCATATGGTGTCGCAGGTTACGCAGGCGATACTGTTCAATAGGCACGCCGTCGAGCAGTATTTCGCCCTGGTCGTGATGATAGAAACGCGGAATCAGATTGGCCAGCGTCGACTTACCACTGCCGGACCGACCAACCAGCGCCACCATCTGCCCTGGCGCAATGGAAAAATTAATATCCTCAAGAACCTGCTTCTCAGTATCCGGATACCTGAAACTCAACCCCTTGATATCAAGTTGGCCGCTGACTCGATCGCGCTCCAGCGTGCCCTGATCAAGCTCTGGTTCTTCATCAAGCTGCTCAAAAACACTCTCAGCTGCAGCAATACCCTTTTGAATATTGGCGCTCACCTCGGACAGCTGCCGAATCGGCTTGGGTAGCAGGCCCGCTGCGGTGATATAGGAAACGAGGTCGCCCACCGAGGCATCGCCGCGCAAAAACAGCACCAGAAACATCACCACAGCCATGGCTGAATAGGTTACCAACTGCAGGGTGGGTGTATAAACAGCGCCCGTGCGGGTCATCTTCAGCCCGCGCTGACGATTGTTCTCGCTGGCCTTGTTAAAACGCTCGGTTTCATACTGTTCGCCACCAAAGCTGCGCACGACGCGGTAGCCCTGAATAGTCTCTGATGTCACATGGGTTACATCACCCATCGCCGTCTGAATTTTTCTGCTTTGGCTACGGAATTTCTTGCTGGTACTGTTCACCATAACGGCAATCACCGGCAGGATGGCAATCAGCACCAGCGTCAACCGCCAGTTCATCCAGAGCAGGTAGCCGAACAGGAAAATGACGGTCATACCTTCGCGAAAAATCACTTTGATCGCGTCAGTCGCGGCGCCGGTCACCATGGTCACATTAAAGGTGACACGAGAGACCAAGTGCCCTGAGCTGTGGTTATCAAAGTACCGGTTGGGCAATGTCAGAAAGTTATTGAACAGCGCAGTACGCAGATCATGCACCACACCGAGCGATACCTTGGCGATATAGTAATTACCTAAAAAGGAGCCAATACCTTGGTAGGTAGCCACCGCAATAATAAATAGCGGAAACCCCCAAATCATTGGCACACCGAAAAACAGGGCGTCACCACCACTATTGAGGCCGTCAACAAAATACTTAAGCACCCAGGCCATCGCAGGCTGACTGGAGGCAAAAATCACAAAACCAAAGATGCTGATGGCAAAAGGTACCCAATAGGGTTTCACGTAACCGAGCAGCCGCAGGTAAATGCGTATGCTGGAGCGCATGAATGATTCTTTCTGAGCGTTCGACATGAAATTTTCACGGGTGAAGGATCAAGCGGCGAGTCTATCACAGCTCAAAGGCGACACAGCACCCGAAGGCAATCTGCGATAAACTGGCGTTTTTAATCAGGAAAAAGTATGCGGCCACTCAGCAGGGACCAATTTGAAGCGATGCGGCTGGGTGCCACCGTACTGGAACAAGATGCCCATGGTGTCAAGGTTCTGCGGCTGGCCGATGGTAGCTTTCTGAAGCTATTCAGACGGAAAAGCTGGTTTTCCAAAACGGTGTTCTTTACGCCCGCTCAGCGGTTTGCGCAAAATGCCACCGCACTCAGTGAACGAAACATACCCTGCCCGCAAGTCATCGACTTGTTTCAGATGCGCAGCCCGTATCGCTCGGTTGTCCACTACGCCCCTTTACCAGGTGACACCCTGCGACACCTGTTAGGCAACAGCGAGGAGGCGCGTGCGATCGAGCTGCTTAGAGAGCTTGCCACCTTCATCAATACGCTGCACGACAAGGGAGTGTATTTCCGCTCTTTGCACCTGGGCAACATCATCTTGACGCCGCAAGGCGAACTTGGCCTGATTGATATCTCCGACATGCGCTGCCTCAACCGCCCATTATCAAAAAGGCTCCGCGCAAGAAACTATCATCACCTGCTGCGTTATGAGCAAGATTGGAAAAACGTCAGTTTTGAGATGAAGCAGCTATTTTCTGCGCATTAACGCACGTCAAGTTGAGCTCTAAAGCGAAGCCAGGTTGCAAAATAGCCAGCAAATACTTACTCCAATCAGGCTGCTCAATTGCACAGTAGCGCCTGACGTTTTTCGCAGTCCAGCGTCAAGAGTGCAGGCCGGGGCGCAGGGCGAGCGCGACAATATCGCTGAGCAAAGCAATACCAACTGCCGGTATGTGCTCCCGAGTGGAATAGGCCCCAGCGAAAACGATCGTGCTTGTCACGAAACTCGCTTACCAGTATCCAGAGACAGGCAGCACCTGGTTTGTCACAGGTCGACCCACCATATTGATCAGCCAGCGCTCACAGTAAACCTCGCCCTCACGCCAACCGTGGCTAGGAAGAACCGTTTTCCAAGCTGAACGACCTGTTTTTAATAGTTCGACTTTAAAACAACATGCTACTTAAGTGTCTCTGGCGGTGCGGATATTTCTTTTTTTAAAATCAAATGCCTAAGCCGCTTGAGAAGCTGCTTATCCCACTGTCGCAGCGGCACCTGCCTGAGCAGCTTCCAGCCATATGATTTATCGTAGATAACAGCCATGCGCAACGCCTTGGTGACAAGTCGCGCTTTAGCAGATTCGTACTGGGGGTGCTCGGCGTAAGGCGCTATTACGTCCAAGCCGTAACGGTACTCCGCTTTATAATTTTTTGACAAACTGCCTTCGTGCTTGCGGTACAGCGTCACAGTGTCCGGCAAAATATCGACAAAGAATCCGGCCTTGGCGACTTTCAGGGTCATTTGAAAGTCTTGAATCTTGATTGCTGCATCATAACGTCCTGCCATGTCAACTGCATCTCGCCGGTAGACTGCGATGTTGCCGCCTACCACTAAGGCAGCCGAAAGAGCCTGTGAAAAGTCATAGCGACGCACAGATCGCTTCTTGTCCTTTTTAGGGAGTAGCTCACCCTGCTCATCGATACGCACCGCGACACCACCCAGGCACCCGACTTCCGGGTGCTCACGTAGATAGGCCATCTGCACTGAGAGGCGATGTGGCGGCATGATGTCGTCTGCATCGAATGTCGCTATGAAATCTCCTCTCGCCTGGGCCAGCCCCGTATTCAGGGCCGCACTAACACCTGCATTTTCCTGGCGTATAAACTCCACACGCTGTGCAAGCCCATCTTGGTTAGCGGCCAGTGTGCGCTCGATAACCTGAACGCTGTTATCGGTAGAGCCGTCATCCACCACGATCAATTCAAAATTCGGGTAGTCCTGCGACAGCACGCTGCGCAATGTTTCATCAACATACCCCGCATAGTTGTAGCAAGGCACAATGACAGAGACTAACGGATATTCGCTTAAAGACTTGGTTATCATTCGGTGTGCTTACTCCAGCAGGGACGCCTTGCCAGTGTTAATTTTCCAAACCGGAAAATACAGATAGGGTAGCTCGATATCGCCCAACTGACTGCTGGCTAGACGCCGGGACTTCATGACCGCCTAGGTTATCAGCATGGATATATCCAGAGGCTGGCTTTATGTCACAAAGCTTATATGAGTTGACCAGCGAAAAATCGACACCCAAGCGCTCTAACACCAGGACGCAATACTCTAAATAGGAAATCTTAATAAAGGTAAGCGTCCGGCGATCACACCTTGATAGCAGGCTTCCAATTGTGCGGCAGTAGCTCGTCGATGGCGTTGTTCTTCTGCGTTGGCAGTCGGGTCAGCACATCTTTCAGGTAGGCATAGGGATCATGGTCATTGAGCTTGGCTGACTGGATCAAGCTCATGA